>JAEZAA010000186.1 GCA_023430625.1 Pseudomonadota bacterium | reverse complement strand
TGGGAATCAAGGCCTGAGATGGACCCGGTACCGCGCACGACGCTGAATATGGCGTTTGAAGCCCTGCTCAACCGCGTGCTGGCACTCGACCCGATCAGCCGGACGCGGCTGACGCCTTGGCACGACCGCTGCCTGACCTTATCGTTACAGCCACCAGGAGCGTTACAAGCGCCAGGAGCCTTGCAGCTGCCCGAAGTAGAGTTACACCTCTACATCACCGACCAGGGCATCCGCGTCTTGAGCGATCCAGGCTCGTCACCCGACGCTCGCGTCAGCGCGCCGCCCTTGGCCATGTTGCGTTTTCTGGCGCCGTCTCCGCTGCCGGCGTCTGGCTCTCAGCCAGAACCGGCCGCGGATGTCCGCATTGCGGGCAACGAGGCTCTGGTCGACGCCTTCCGTAACCTGTTGCGGGAACTGGAGCCGGACTGGGAAGGCGAACTAGCCCGCCATTTCGGCGACATCATTGCCCATGAGGCGGGCCGGCGGGTTCGCCGCGGCCTGAACTGGGGACGCCGCGCCAGCGACAGCCTGTTGCGCAATGTGGAAGAATACCTGGAAGAAGAAGCCCGCCTCGTGCCCAGTCGCCATGAACTGAGCGCCTGCCGGGACAACGCAGCACCACTGGAACAACAACTGGACGATCTCGCCGAGCGCATTGCACGGCTGGAACAACGCCTGCGGGATACCCAAAACCGCCCCTGACACCTCGGAAAGACCTCGTGACTCGACTACGCCGTTTCCTGAAGATCACCTGGATCCTCTGTAAGTACCGCCTGGATGAGTTTCTGCCGCACACGCAAATTCCGCTGGCCCTGCGGATCCTGCTGGTGCTGGCGCCCTGGCACCTGATCCCGCGCTCGCAGCGTCCGCGCGGCGAGCGCCTGCGTCTGGCCTTGATCGAGCTGGGCCCCATTTTCGTCAAGTTCGGCCAGATCCTGTCCACCCGTCGCGACCTGTTGCCGCTGGACGTGGCCGACGAGCTCAAGCATTTGCAGGACCGGGTCCCGCCCTTTTCCAGCGAGCTGGCGCGCCAGCGCATCGAGCAGTCGCTGGCCCGCCCTATCGAGCAGGTGTTTTCCGAGTTCGACAACACACCGCTGGCGTCCGCCTCCATCGCCCAGGTCCACGCCGCCCGCCTGCATACGGGCGAGGACGTGGTGGTCAAACTGATCCGGCCCGGCATTCGTCCAATCATTCGCCAGGACATCGCCCTGCTGTTCCTGTTCGCCCGCCTGCTGGAGCGCTTCTGGGCCGACGGCAAACGGCTGCACCCGGTGGAGATCGTGGCCGACTACGAACACACCATTTTCGACGAGCTCGACATGCAACGGGAGGCTGGCAATACCTCCCAGTTGCGGCGCAATTTCGAAGGCTCGGAGCTGATCTACATTCCCCAGGTGTACTGGAACTACACCGCTGGCGACGTCCTGGTGATGGAACGGATCCACGGCATTCCCATTGCCGAAGTGGAGCAGTTGAAAGCGGCCGGTACCGATATGAAGGTATTGGCGGAGCGGGGCGTGGAAATCTTCTTCACCCAGGTCTTTCGCGACAGCTTCTTTCACGCCGACATGCATCCCGGCAACATTTTCGTGTCGGTCGAAGATCCGCTGGCGCCCCAGTACATCGCCATCGACTGCGGCATTGTCGGCACCCTGACGCCGGAGGACCAGAATTACCTGGCCCGCAATCTGCTGGCGTTTTTCAATCGGGATTACCGCCAGGTCGCAGCCCTGCACATCGAGTCCGGCTGGGTGCCGCCCCAGACCCGGATCGACGAGTTCGAATCGGCAATCCGGACCGTGTGCGAACCCATTTTCGAGCGTCCCCTGCGCGATATTTCCTTTGGCCAGTTCCTCCTGCGCCTGTTCCAGACCGCGCGGCGCTTCGACATGGAGGTTCAGCCGCAACTCGTGCTGCTGCAGAAAACCCTGCTGAATGTGGAAGGTCTCGGGCGGCAACTTTATCCGGACCTGGATCTCTGGAGCACGGCGCACCCGTTCCTGGAGAAATGGCTGCGCGACCGCATCGGACCACCCGGTCTGATCAAGGCCATTCGGCAACACCTGCCGGAATGGCTGGAGCAAACACCGGAAGTTCCTCACCTGGTCTATCAGGCCCTGGACCGCATGCGCCACCTGGAGCAGCATCCCCTGCCCGTAACTGAAACCGTCCGCCCCAACCGACGCACCAGCCACAACCGGCGCCGCGACTTCAGCGGGGCGCTGCTGGCGTTTGGCGCGGCAGCCATCAGTGCCACACCGGACAATCTCGCCTGGCTGGCCAGCATGCCGCCACACAGCTGGGCCCTGGCCGCCATTGGCCTTTACCTGCTGCTACGCCAGCCACGCGCGACCTAAGGGATCAAGGGCGATGGGACAAGAACCACGCCTGGCGTTATACTAGCGCGCTTGGCACCTTTCCCATCGTCAATGCATCTGAAGTAGAGATACCCCATGCCGATTGCTGCCTGGCTGAACCAGATCAAATGGAACGAGCAGGGTCTGATTCCCGCCATCACCCAGGATCATCATACCAATGACATCCTGATGGTGGCCTGGATGAATGCCGAAGCCCTGACCCTAACCGCGGCCGAAGGCCATGCGGTGTACTGGTCGCGCTCCCGCAAGCAGCTCTGGCGTAAGGGGGAATCCTCCGGTCACCAACAGCGGGTCCACGAAATCCGTCTGGATTGCGACAACGACGTGATTCTGCTGAAAGTCGAGCAGGTCGGCGATATCGCCTGCCACACGGGCCGGCGCAGCTGTTTCTTCCAAGTCCTGCGAAACGGGCAGTGGCAGACGACGGACCCGGTACTGCGGGATCCCAACGAGATTTATGGTGCATCCAAACATGAATGACACGCTCAGCAAACTGGCCCAGATCATTGAAGCCCGCAAGCAGGCCGACCCAGGCAGCTCTTACGTTGCCAGCCTGCACCAAAAGGGCCTCAACAAGATTCTGGAAAAGGTCGGCGAAGAATGCGTGGAAACCATCATCGCCGCCAAGGACGCCGCCCAAAGCGGTGATCTGTCGCCGCTGATCTACGAGACGGCCGATCTCTGGTTTCACAGCCTGGTTATGCTTTCCAACCTGGGCGCAGGCCCGGATGCGGTGCTTGAAGAGCTGGAGCGGCGCTTTGGACTTTCGGGCATTGAAGAGAAGGCATCCAGGTCCGATTCCTGACCGGGCGGCAGACCAGATTTCTGGGTCATTCAGCAATTGATCCTTATCATGGCGTGGCGAACACACCTATGGTGTAATGCCTGAATTGAACTCGCGGAGGTAAACAATGGGTGGCATCAGCATTTGGCAGCTTCTGATCATTCTGGCCATCATCGTCCTGCTCTTCGGCACCAAGAAGCTGAAGAACATCGGTACCGATCTCGGTTCGGCGATCAAGGGCTTTAAAAAAGCCGTCGGGGATGAAGAAAACGCCCCCCAGAAGTCGATTAGCGAGAAAGACCGCGTCATCGATGGAACGGCGGAAAAGGTCCAAGACGACAAACAACACCGCAATTGATCAGCACTCCCGCGCCGGGCTCCTGTCGACATGTTTGATATTGGCTTCTCCGAGCTGGTCCTCGTCGCCGTCATTGCCTTGCTGGTACTCGGACCGGAGCGCCTACCGACGGCTGCGCGCACGGCGGGCCGTTGGGTTGGCAGCGCGCGACGGCTGGTGAGCCAGATCAACCAGGAAGTCGAGAAGCAGATCAAGCTCGACGAGCTGCGCGAAAAGCTACGCCAGGAAAACGACCATCTGAGCGCCGAACAGGTTCAGAAAACGGTAGACGAGGCCTTGCAGGAAGCCCGCAAGTTCAAGCATCTGGTCGATCAGGACATTGCCCCGCCAGCGGATCGTCCGGCATCGCCACCGACCTCACCGTCGCCCCCCAAGGAAGCCGCTCTTGAACCGGTATCCGGCGAACCCGCACTGAACCCGGTCCAGGCTTCCCAAGACAGCTCCAGGCAATCCTGACCATGGCGGATCCCACTCCACCCAATGATGCTCCACAGGTAGAGCAACCACTGATCGAGCATCTGATCGAACTGCGTTCGCGCCTGCTGAAATGCGTGCTGGCGGTTTTACTGATCTTTTTGGCGGTGTACCCGTTCGCCAATTCCCTCTATCTGATCGTCGCCGAGCCGCTGCGGGCTTACCTGCCGGAAGGCACGACCATGATCGCCACCGACGTCACGTCGCCGTTTTTCACGCCGCTCAAGCTGAGCCTGGTGCTCGCCGCGTTCCTGGCCGTGCCGGTGCTTCTGTATCAGATCTGGAGCTTCATTGCGCCGGGGCTCTATCAGCATGAAAAACGCCTGGCCGTCCCGCTGTTCATTTCAAGCGTGCTGTTGTTCTACCTGGGTGTAGTGTTCGCCTACTTCGTGGTGTTTCCTCTGATGTTTGCGTTTTTCACCACGACTGGCCCCGTCGGCGTCGCGGTGATGCCGGATATCAGCAGTTATCTCGAAATCGTACTCAAACTGTTCTTCGCATTCGGGGTAGCCTTTGAGATTCCCATCGCCACGCTGCTGCTGATCATGAGCGGGATAACCACTGTGGAGAGCCTGCAAGCCAAGCGGCCGTACATTGTCGTCGGCTGTTTCATCATCGGCATGCTGCTGACGCCGCCGGATGTCATCTCCCAAACTCTGCTGGCGGTTCCCATGTGGATGCTGTTTGAGGCCGGCGTGTTCTTTGGCCGCTTTGTCCAGAAACGCGCCGCTCCGTCTGAGTCGGATACGACCGAGTCATGAACCTGCTGCTCCTGAGCCCGACGGACCTCCGGCCCGACGGCCTGGCGGAAGTGCGGGGGCGCCAACTGCGCCATCTGCAGGATATTCTGCAACTGAATCCCGGCGAGAGCCTGCGAGTCGGGCTAATCAATGGCCTGCATGGACAAGCTGAGATCCTTGAGATGGATGCTGAGCACGCCCTGCTGCGCCCCCATTTTGATCAGGAGCCACCACCCGCGCTCCCGCTCACCCTGGTCTTGGCCCTGCCCCGCCCCAAAATGCTCAAGCGGATTCTGCAGACCTGCGCCACGCTCGGCGTGAAGGAGCTGTATCTGATCAACGCCTATCGCGTGGAGAAGAGTTATTGGGGCTCGCCCTGGCTAACACCGGAGAAGATCGAGGAAAATCTCCTGCTGGGGCTGGAGCAAGGTATCGACACCCGGCTACCCCGGGTTCATTTGCGCCAGCGCTTCAAACCCTTTGTCGAAGACGAATTGCCGGCCATTGCGGCTGGCACCCGGCCTTTGGTCGCACATCCCATAGGCGATCAAGTGTGTCCCGTTGGCATGCGTGAGCCCGTTACCCTGGCAGTCGGACCGGAAGGCGGTTTTATCCCCTATGAAGTGGAAAAGCTACAAAGCCTGGGGTTTGATTCAGTGAGCCTGGGGCCACGCATTCTGCGCGTGGACACGGCAATTCCGGTGCTCCTGGCGCGCCTGTTTCCGTTCTGACGCAAGCGCGGCTGCCAGACCGGATACGCCGAACCTAACCCGATTACAGCGCCAGTTGCTCCCGCAAAAACTCCGAGATGGTTGTCGCCAACAGGCCTGGACACTCCAGTGGCACCATGTGACCAACACCGGTAAGCCGCACGAGCCGGCCGGACGGCAAATGCTCGGCCAGATAATCGCCATACTTCGGTGGCGTCACCCGGTCCTCTTCACCATGGACGACCCGCACTGGCGTTCGTATCTCGCCGAGCTGTCCCAGCAGATCAAATCCGTTGCACAGGTTGAAATCGGCCAGCGCCGTTTTACCATCGGGCACCGCCGAGTCCTTCACCCACACCTTCATCTGGTCTTTATCGGCCTTGGAGCCGGCGGCTACCACCAGAAAGCCGGCGCGATACGCGGCGTAACTCACCTGAACCGATGCCAGGATGGCGTTGGACACCTTGAGCCGCGCACCGGTGCCAATCAGTATGGCAGCCTTAAGCCAGGCGGGCGCACGATGCAAGCACTGCAAGGTCACGGCACCACCCAGGCTGTGGCCGGCCATCACCACCTGTTGCAGCCCCAGGTGCTGAATCAGCTCGTCGAGTTGTTCGGCGATCTCAACGACGGTACGGGCATGGGGTAATTCATTGTCACCATGCCCTGGCAGGTCGACCGCCAGCCATTGAACCGGCAGATTCGCCTGCTCAAGAAGCGGCTGCCAGATCCGCGCGGTAAATCCGGCACAGTGCACCAACAGCAGAACCGGCTGCTCGGATTGCAGCGGCCAGTTCGAGACAAAACCGCTCCAGGCTCCACTACGAAAATCGTTCATGGCTCATCTCCTCGCCCCAGGTCGGATAAGAGGGCTGCCAGCGTTCGGGCAGCAGGTCCTGCCCCATGGCCATTGCCGCCACCTGGTTTTTTAACAGGCCTTGGCCGTTGAGCCAGCGCATGCCGGTGTTGCGGATCCAGCGTAGTGGCAACGGATCCGCGCCAAACAATCGCTTGAATCCTTCCATGGCCGCCATCATGGCCAAGTTGTGCCCAATCCGGCGGCGCTGATAGCGCCGCAGAACACTGGAATCGGCGAAATCGAATCCCCGCTCCCTGGCTCTTAGCAACTCATCGGCGAGAACGGCGACATCGAGAAAGCCGAGATTAATGCCCTGGCCTGCCAGCGGGTGGATGGTATGCGCGGCATCGGCAACCAGCGCCAGGCCGGGCCGTACGTAATCCTTGGCATGACGCTGGCGCAGCGGGAAGCAGGCACGCCGCGACACCCGGGTCACCTTGCCCAAACGCTGTTCCAGGGCCTGGGACAGTTCGCGACAGAATTCGTCGTCATCCAAAGCCATCAGGGCCTGAGCCTGCTCGGGTGAGGTGGACCAGACAATGGAGCTGGCATGAGTGCCATCGGCAAGATCGAGCGGCAGGAAGGCCAACGGCCCGCTGGGAAGAAAGCGTTGCCATGCCGTCCGGCGGTTGCTCTGTTCGGTCGAAACTGTCGCAACGATGGCCTGTTGCTCATAATCCCACTCCCGGGTGGGAATCTGCGCCAGGCGACGCAACGGGGAATCGGCACCATCGGCGGCGACCACCAGGCGTGCCGACAGCATCCGGCCGTCATCCAGCACGAGCCGGGAGCTGTCCTGCTCGCGCCCAAGCCGTGTGACACGCCCTGACACCAGGCTGACGGGCAATTCCCTCAATCGCGACCACATGGCTGTGAGTGTGACGCGATTCTCCACGATGTGCCCTAACGCAGATTCATGCAGATCCGCCGCATCAAACGCAATCTCGCCGGTCCCTTCGGCATCCCAGACACACATGCCACGATAAGGGCTGAGACCCTGTCGGCGCATCAGCTCCCAGACACCCAGCGACTGCAGAAAGCGCTCGCTGGCCTGGGTCAATGCACTCACACGCAGGTCGATTTCCTGGAACGGGCGGGGACCCGGAATGATGTCCGGCACAACCGGTTGCGGATCAATCAAACCGATCCGCCAGTCACTGGCGGTCTGTCCCAGCGCACAAGCCAACGCCGCGCCGGCCATGCCGCCGCCAACGATGAGAATATCGAATTCGTCCACCTGAGCCTCTACCATCCGATCCTCATCCGACCAGCGATTCACGGCCACCCAGGCCCATGGCGTACCGGCCAAAGGTGTGCCGCAGGGGCTCTATCAAATCCAGCGCCATCAGGCCCAACCCGCGCGCAGCGATCCAGGAGGGGCGATCATTGGCAAAGATCCGGATCAGGTGATCACTGAACTGCACAGTACGTTCCTGATCCGATTGCTGGCTGCGCTCGAAGGCGCCCAGCACGTCCAGACTCCCCAGCCATTGCCCCTGCCCTGCGGCATCCGCCACATGCTGCGCCAGTGCCAGGACCTCGCGTAATGCCAGGTTATAACCCTGGCCCGCCACCGGGTGCAGTACGTGGGCGGCATTGCCCACCAGGACCAGTCCAGGCCGTACCTGTTCCAGGGAACGCTCCAGCACCAGCGGATAACCCTGACGCGCCCCCACCTTCTTGAAAATCCCCAGCCGCGTTCCGAACCGCTGTTGTAGCTGGTGCAGAAACGCCTCGTCCGGCGCATTCAGCAATCCTTGCGCCTCGGCCGTCGGCAACGTCCAGATCAAGGCGCAGCGGCCTTCCGACAGGTCGTTCTCACCCAGCGGCAACAACGCCATGGGACCCTGTTCGGTGAACCGTTCATAGGCCACGAAGCGGTGATGCTGGGCGACCGTGACGTTGGCCACCAGTCCCATCTGATCATAGGCACGGCTCGACACGCCAACGCCAAGCTGGTTGCGCAGGGATGATCGGCCGCCGTCGGCCAGCACCACCAGTTGCGCCGCCAGCGTCTCCTGCTCACCATTTTTGCCCGAGATCTGCAGCGTCATACCGGTCGGCTGTTCCTGAATCCCGCTCACGGTGACCGGGCAACGAAACTGGATGCCGGGATGTGCCGCCAATGCCTGCCACAAGACCCGCCCCAGCCATTGGTTTTCCACCACATAGCCCAGCGCCGGCAACCGGTGTTCCGCGGCATGCAGCCGACTGGCGCCAAAATGTCCGCGGTCCGACACATGGATCTGCTCGATGGGCGTGACATGGGCCGACAGTTGCGCCCACAAGCCAAGCTGTTCATAGATGCGGCGGGAGCCATAAGACAGCGCGGTGGAGCGGGCATCGTAACTGGGCTGGTACACCAGCTCCGGTCCCGGGTCCGGCATATCCACCGCCTCCAGCACGGCAATAGTCAGCTTGGGACAGGCCCGCGCCAGCGCGACAGCTAGGCTCGCGCCGACCATCCCGCCGCCGACGATGGCCACGTCCACAGGGCTGGTCATCCGGCGCGACCCGCCATCAGCTGTTCGATGGCCTCCACCGACTTGGGTACCGATGCCGTCAGCACCTTACAGCCGTCGCGGGTGACCGCCACGTCGTCTTCAATGCGAATGCCGATTCCGCGCCAGCGCGGCTCCACATCGGCTGTCGGCGACACATAGAGGCCTGGCTCCACCGTCATGACCATGCCCGGCTCCAGTACCCGCCATTCGCCGCCGACCTTGTAGTCGCCCACGTCGTGCACGTCCATGCCCAGCCAGTGTCCGGTCCGGTGCATGTAGTACGGCTTGTAAAGCTCCTGCTCGACCACCTCCTCCACAGAGCCCGCCTGCACCAGTCCAAGATCCAGCAGGCCCTGGCTCAGGACACGCACCGCAGCCTCATGGGGCTGATTCCAGTGGTTACCGGGCTTCACCGCGGCAATTGCCGCTTCCTGGGCGGCCAAGACCACCTCATAAAGCGCGCGCTGTTCGGGTGAGAACTTGCCGCTTACCGGAAAGGTCCGAGTAATGTCAGCGGCATAGTGATCGAGCTCGCAGCCCGCATCGATCAGAACCAGGTCGCCCTCTTTCAACACGCATTCATTGTTCGTGTAATGCAGGATACAAGCGTTATCACCACCGCCAACGATGGCGGCATAGGCCGAGGCGCGGGCGCCATGCATCAGGAATTGGTGGTTGATCTCCGCTTCCAGCTGATATTCGAGAATGCCGGGCTTACAGAATTGCATGGCGCGCACGTGCGCCTGCGCCGTAATTTCGCCAGCCTCACCCATCACTTTGAGCTCGGCGGCACTCTTGTACAGGCGCATGTCATGCAAGTAATGCTCGATTGCGGCGAACTCGCCGGGCGGCTGAGCGCCGCTGCGGACCTTGGAGCGGATCACGTTGATCCATTCCATGACCCGGCGGTCGAACTTCTCGTCCAGGCCCATGGGGTAATAGACCTTGTCCTTGCCTTCGATCAGGCCCGGCAGAATGTCGTCCAAGTCGGCAATGGGAAAGGCATCATCCATGCCGTAGTCGGCCACCGCCCCTTCCTGCCCGACCAGGCGCCCGTTCCAGAGTTCGAACTCGGGGTTGCGCTCCTTGCAAAACAGGATCGCCTCCCCGTGCTCACGCCCCGGGATCAATGCCAGAACCGCGTCAGGCTCGGGAAAGCCGGTCAGGTAATAGAAATCGCTGTCCTGGCGAAACGGAAAATGGACGTCGCGGTTGCGAGTCTTCACCGGCGCCGCCGGCAGGATGGCAATACTGTTCGGACTCAGCTGCTCAAGCAGATGCTTGCGACGCGCAGCATATTCCTTACGAGGCAAATGTTTGTCTGATGCTTTCATGTCGGGCAACTCCCAGATCGGGGCAACGCAATGGGCAAAAGATCGTTATGGGCAACCGGATAATCGTTCTGTGCAAACCCTGGCGCGGGACGCAAACCACTGACGCGCAGGGTTCGAACAGGGTGCCGTACAGGCACTAATGTACAGAGCTCCCCGGTGGCGCGGAGGGGGGCGTATTGAATTCGGCAAACAGATTGATGGCGGCGATGCGGATGAACTCCACCAACTGCATGTAGTCGTGCTCCTGCTCGTCATTGGAGTCGACGACCGGATCGATCTCGGCAATCGCCATCAGGTCGCTCAACAATTCGCGGGTATCCTCCGCCAGTGCCGGATGAGATCCGGGCAGCCCCAGCGAAAAGCCTTCGATGAATCCTTGGCACCAGGCACCCACCGATTCCAGGCGCTCGCTCAAGGACACATCGTCTTCCGGCAGCAGCGGCCGGAATTCGAGCGCCTCCCGCTGCAGGACGCCCTCCCATTCCTTATAAAGTCCGTCGAATTGGCGACGCAACTGGTCGTGCTCCGCATCGAGCACCTCGGCGCCCAGATGTTCCGTCACCACCCGCATCCACTCCATCGGGGTCATACGTCGTCCAGCCACCAGGCTGCCGATCAACACCCCGTGAAGCTCCGCCGGTGAATCGGAGATCCCGAGCTGCAGGTAGAGGTCGGCCCAATCGTCGAACTCCTGAACCGGCCGTTCCCGGTGATCCTGATCAAATGTGGTCATGATTCCGCCATCGCTCCTGGATGCCTGATCTTGCCAATGGCCCCTGACGTTGCTCACGCGCCGCCGCAATAACCATTATGATGAATACGCGTGCCGCGTCGCGCCACGGCGCCTGGTTTGCTGCTATTGTAACCCTCTGGGCGGTTATCGTAACACCGTGGCTGGTAAGTCTCCACGTCGCCGCAGACCCTCCATTGACCCTGTCCCGGCGCGCCCATTATAGTACCCCCAATTTAGGCAGGATCTGACTATGGACGACGCCGATCTAAACGCGCTGATCGAGAAAGTCGAAAAACTCATTACCCGTTGTGAGCAACTGCAGACGGAAAATGCGGCCTTGCGGGCACAGCAGGAAAGCTGGCAGCACGAGCGGCAGCAATTGATGCAGAAGAACGACGTTGCCCGTAGCAAGATTGAAGCGATGATTGGCCGTCTGAAGGCACTGGAGCAGCATCAATGAGTCGACCAAGCAACACCGTGAACCTGACCATTCTGGAAAAGGACTATCTGGTCGCCTGCCCGCCGGAAACCCGCCCCAAGCTGGAAGAAGCCGCTCGCTATCTGGATCACAAAATGCGGGAAATCCGCACCAGCGGTAAAGTCGCGGGGACCGAGCGCATTGCCGTGATGGCCGCACTCAATATTGCCTATGATTTGCTACAGGGAAGCACCCAGAACAAATCAGTCGAGGCCCAGCTCAAGAAACTCCAGGAACGCCTGGATGCAGTGCTGGCCTCCGGCGTGGAAGAGCATTAAGCAGCCGGAGTCAGATCACACTCCTGAACCGGGCTAGGTTAAGATTCGTTAAAGCTCCTGTTTTTTGGCCCAGAACCGGTATAATGACAAGCACGCTCCCTGGGATGTTCGCCAGCGGGATACGTCCTCGAGCCGATATCCTCTGTACTGGTGGCCACTTCAGGATAATGTGAGCACGTCCCCTCGTGGGAAAGCCTAATTTATCACAGCGGCTGCCGCCTTGAACCTATGGGTTCAAGGGCCATATCTCGCAGCGGCATACTGGGGAGCGTCTTCTTTTCGAGCGAGGTTGCATGGATACGGCACCTGGTTTCGCCTCACAATCCCTTGTCGATCACGAAACCTCACCAGGCGACCGCAAAGCGTTGCGTCGGGCAATGCGCCGACGCCGACGCCAACTCACTCCCGCCCAACAGGCCCACGCCGCCCGCAGCCTGAAACAGCATCTTAGCCAGAACCCTCTGTTCCTGCGTGCCCGCGCGATTGCCCTGTATCTGCCAAATGACGGCGAGATCGACCCTCGTCCCCTGGCCCAGGTCGTGTGGCGCCAGCGCAAACGCTGTTACCTGCCGGTGCTGCACCCGATTCTGGAAAACCGCCTGTGGTTTTTTGAGTTCCGCCCGGACACGCCGTTACGCCCTAATCGCTTCCGTATCCCCGAACCGGAGATCAGCCACCACACCCGGCGGCCGGCCTGGTCGCTCAACCTCGTGTTGCTGCCATTGGTTGCTTTCGATGAACAAGGGGGACGGCTTGGGATGGGCGGCGGCTTTTATGATCGCACCTTCGCCTTCAGCCAGCGGCGCGCGACCTTGCGGCCGCGACTGGTGGGACTCGCCCACGATTTTCAGCGGGTCGAGAATCTGGATAAACAGCCGTGGGATGTGCCACTGGAGGCAGTGGCCACCGAAAGAAAAGTCTATCGCTTTACCGGGTAGCGGTATCCGAAGGCAGCGCCTCAGTCATCGTCAGATGCACATCAGGACGCTCGGAAGGTCTCTCATAAGCTACAAAACCGCTGACCACTAAACCAAAGCAAAAGACAACAATCAACGTGAACATCACGTCGGGCTTGCGTTTCATTCAATCTCCCCTCAACACACTCGCAGGCCATGCGCGCCGCCCGCTAAGTGATAAATCATTTTGAATCAGCTCACTAAGTAGCCTGTTTGAACTTCAGTATAGAAAGGATTTACGACTGTGCTCGATTCAGACAAAAATTTCCTGAAAAATGCCCAATTCCCTCTGTACCACCGCTCTCCCATACAGCTTTGGCGGCTATTCTCGGCCCTCTCTCGCGCAACAAGTTCGCTAGGGGCTGCGTCCATGCTCACAATAGGCTTCGCTTTTTACGGCTAGATTGCCAAGCCTCCTGACATCACCATCGACAGGACCAACTGAATCAAACGCAACTATTTTGCACATAACCCAAAACGGAAGCGAACGTCGCGAAAAGCAGACGAGCGATTTCGTCACCTGTGGACCGCTCGTTGTGCCCTTGGCCTTGTCCTGGCGGCGACTCCCACTGTAGACATAACCTTCAGGTCAGCCCTTGATGAAGATCAACGGAGGTAGGTTATGTATAACGAGTACGATCCTGTCGAAGGCAATTGGTATCACCGGATCGATACCGACGATCAGTTTCAGGTGCTTGCCGTATCCGACGACGACGCCATCATCGAAATCCAGTATTTCGACGGCAACGTCGGCGAATTCGATACCGATACCTGGCACGAGCTGGACATCGAACTCATCGAAACGCCTATCGACTGGACCGGTCCCATGGATCCTGACGATGCTGCGTCCTACGGTGGTGGTGGCGAAACGCCCGACGAATCGGAGGCCGTCAGTGCCTTTGAAGATGGCGTATCCAGCAGCGCGGGCAGCCAGGGCGGCACCAGCAACCCCTGATCATTGGATGCCACAAATTTCGCCTGCCCTGAAAATGACAAGGCGCTCAAAGAGCGCCTTGCTATTGCCCGCTGGCGGATGCATCCATCCGACCGAACCCTCTCCGGCGTTGACGGCCGGTCTAGCGTCCGAGGAACAGCTTATAGGCGGCGTTCTCAGTCTCTTCCCAATAGCGGAAGCCCACTGTATCGAGCATTGCCCGCAACTCCGCCAGCTGCTCATCATCCACTTGCACGCCCATCAGTACCCGGCTGAACGCGGCACCGTGGTTGCGGTAATGGAACATGGAAATGTTCCAGCGTGATCCCAGCGACATCAGAAACTTCATCAGCGCACCAGGGCGTTCGGGGAACTCGAAGCGGAACACTTTTTCATTGGCCAAACCAGGCACGCGCCCGCCCACCATGTGACGGATGTGGCCTTTCGCCATGTCGTTGTCCGTCAGGTCCAGGACTTCATAGCCTTGCGCCGTCAGGGTTTCCACCAAATCCTGGCGGCCGACGCCGCCTGCGGGAATCTGCACCCCGACAAAGATATTGGCCTCGCTGGCATCGGAATAGCGATAGTTGAATTCGGTGATATTGCGCTTCGACAGCGCCTGGATGAACTTCTTGAAGCTGCCCGGACGTTCCAGGATCTTGACGGCAATGATCGCCTCGCGCTCCTCACCGATTTCAGTGCGCTCCGAGATGTAGCGCAAGCGGTCGAAGTTCATGTTGGCACCGCTGACGATGGCCAGCAGATCCTGGCCCGTGATGCCGCCCCGCTCCACATATTTTTTCAGCCCGGCCACGGCCAGGGCTCCGGCAGGCTCGGCAATCGACCGGGTGTCCTCGAACACATCCTTGATCGCCGCGCAGATCTCGTCGGTGCTGACCCGAATCACCTCGTCCACGTTGGTTTTGCAAATCTCCCAGGGCAGCGCGCCGATCTGCTTGACCGCCACGCCGTCGGCAAAAATGCCCACTTCCGGCAGGACCACCCGCTTCCCGGCTTCCAGCGCGGCATGCAGGCAGGCCGAATCTTCCGGTTCCACACCGATTACCTTGATGTGCGGACGCAGATACTTGATGTAGGCCGCCACGCCGGCAATCAGTCCGCCCCCGCCCACGGGCACGAACACCGCATGCAGCGGTGCCGTGTGTTGCCACATGATTTCCATGGCCACCGTGCCCTGCCCGGCGATCACCTCTTCGTCATCGTAGGGCGGAATGTAGGTATAGCCTTTCTTCTCGGTCAGCTCCTGGGCGTGCAGAAAGGCTTCATCGAACGCATCGCCCTTGAGCACCACCTTCGCACCCAACGCCCGCACGGCATTGACCTTGATGTCCGGGGTGGTGGCGGGCATCACGATCACCGCCGGAATCCCCAGGGTGGACGCAGCCAGTGCCGCGCCCTGGGCGTGATTACCGGCAGAGGCCGCGATAATGCCGCGTGCGCGCTCGGCTTCACTGAGCTGGGCGATCTTGTTGTAGGCACCGCGCAGCTTGAAGGAGAACACTGGTTGCAGGTCCTCCCGCTTCAGCAGAACCTTGTTGTCCAGCCGATTGCTGAGATGGCGGGCGTGATCAATGGGGGTCTCGATGGCGACATCGTAGACTTTGGCGTCGAGGATCTTTTTGATATAGCGATGGGGCATGGGAGTACGTGCTGTCCTAGATGACCGCGCCGATCAGATGGAGCCGACGTCGGCCTGCCCCGCACGCTGTTTCGGGAAAATGGAGAGGAAACAGAATCCGGATGCCTGACCAGCCGCCGCGATACAGACGCGCGATACAGACGAAAGTGAGAGTCCGCAGTGTAAATAGTTTCGGCGGGCTGCGTCTATACGTATGAAGAGCAAGCGCTTCTGGTATAATCCGTCCGCCCACTCAGATGGAGTCAGATCATGTCCCAGGATGCACTCAAGCAAGCCGTTGCCGATGCGGCGGTGAACTACATCAAGCCTCATCTGACCGATCGCAGCATCGTTGGGATCGGCACGGGGTCGACGGCCAATCTCTTCATCGATGCGCTGGCCAAGTTCAAGGGCTTTTTCGATGGCGCCGTCGCCAGTTCGGAAGCTAGCGCCCAGCGCCTCAAGCAGCATGGCATTCCCGTCTACGATCTCAATGCGGTCAGCGAGCTGGAGTTCTATGTGGACGGCGCTGATGAGACCAATGAGCGCCTGGAACTGATCAAGGGCGGTGGCGCCGCACTGACGCGGGAGAAGATCGTCGCGGCCGTGGCGCGCACCTTCATCTGCATCGCAGACGAAAGCAAGATGGTCGGCGTGCTGGGCAATTTCCCGCTGCCCGTGGAAGTCATCCCCATGGCTCGCAGCCACGTTGCGCGCGAACTGGTCAAACTGGGCGGCGATCCGGTCTACCGCGAAGGTGTGGTGACCGACAACGGCAACATCATCCTGGATGTGCACCACCTCAGCATTGCGGTCCCCACGCAGTTGGAAGAACAGATCAACCAGATCACCGGCGTGGTCACCAATGGCTTGTTCGCATTGCGGCCTGCGGACGTTCTGCTGCTGGGCACCGCACAAGGGGTCCAGACCCTGAAACGCTGATCCCGCTCCAGCTTCTCTCGCTCTTGGGGCTACCATTCGCCGCCCCAAAAGCGTGCAGAGCGGCCGAATCATGTCCAACCCTGATGCACAGCAGTGACCGGGTGCATCGGCCAACCTCACACTAATCACCCCACCTCTTTGAATCCTAAAGGATTGTCTAGCTTCGCTGTATTTGGCACACACCCTGCAAAATATCCTGTGCCACATCCCCTACGGGCCTGCCCGTTCGTTGATGAGCGTCAAGAGCAAGTGAGTGTTTTGGACCATGGCGCTGCCGGCCCGATCCGTCAGCGCCTTTTTTTGGCCGCCCTACCGGCCATTCGCCAGCCACTTTACCCTCATTTGGGTTCTCCACAGAGCGATGAGTATGCTTGAGCAGCACTGTCTCGAACGCCCTGCCAGGAGCCCCCGACATGAATGTGACCAATCATGAACCTTCCATCTGGGAGACGACCAGTCATGCCACGCGGGCCTACGCCCCGCTCAAAGGAGACATCGAAACCGACGTCTGCGTGGTCGGTGCGGGCATCACAGGCCTTACCACAGCGCTGCTGCTGAAACAGGCCGGGCGCCGCGTAACCCTGGTCGAAAAGGATCGGATCGGTGCCGGCACCAGTGGTGGAACTTCGGCGCATCTGACCAGCCTGGTGGATTTCGACTACCAGCAGCTCATCCAGTCCTATGGCGTGGAGAACGCCCGCCGAGTCGCCCGCTCCCTGATGAGCGCCATTGACCTGATTGAAGAACTGCAGACGGGCCTCGGAATCGACTGTGCATTCAAGCGGATTCCTGGCTACTACTACACGGAGACCCCCGCCGACGTCGCCAGCGTGCGGGATGAATTTGAAGGCGCCGAGCGCTGTGGCGTGCCGGTGCGGTTACTGGACAAGGCCCCGCTGCCATTCAGCACGGCAAGCGCGTTTCTCGTTCAGGATCAGGCCCAGTTCCAGCCCATGGATTATCTGCAGGGCCTGGCCCGCGCCCTCGAAGGCGGCGGCTGCAGCCTACACGAACAGACGCCGGTGACCGATGTCAGCGACGGCAGCCCCTGTGAGCTGCGCACGCCCCAGGGCGTCGTCCGCGCCCAGACAGTGGTGCTGGCCACCCACACGCCGCTGGGTATGAACATCCTCCAAAGCAAGCTCAACTCCTACCGCTCCTTTGTACTGGCGGCTCGGGTCAAGGATCTCCCGGAAGAAGCCCTGTTCTGGGATACAGCGGAGCCTTACCACTACATCCGTACCTACCGGCAGGGCAACCAGGCTATGGTCATCGTCGGCGGCAAGGACCACAAGGTGGGCCACGGCAACTCCGATGACTCCTTCCGCGCCCTGGAAGCCTACACCCGCACCCATTTCGAAGTGGAAACTATCGAAGCCCGCTGGTCGGCGCAGTTCTACGATCCCACGGACCACCTGCCGATGATCGGCAAGAACCCCTTGGGGCGCCACGTCTACGTTGCCACCGGGTTTAGCGGTGACGGCCTGACCTTTGGCACCTTGGCGGGCCGCATGATCGCCGACCAGATTGTCACCGGCAGCAGCGACTACGAAGACCTCTACAATCCCAGTCGGGTCGGCCTGGCGGGTGCCGGGGAGTTCATCAAGAAAAACTTCCATGTGACCCAGCAGTTCGTCATGGACCGGGTCACCACACCGACTGCCAAGAAAATTGCTCAACTGCAGAAGGAGGAAGGGTGCGTGGTGCGCGACGGCACCTCCTATCTGGCAGCCTACCGGGACGTCACTGGGGACTTGCGGACCTACAGCGCGATCTGCCCGCACATGAAGTGCGTGCTGCACTGGAATCAGGGTGAAAAGTCCTGGGACTGCCCCTGCCATGGCTCACGCTTCGACGTGGCTGGCAATCAGGTGGATGGCCCGGCCACCGGTGGTCTTGAGCCGATCCAGTGGAAGGAAACCCAACGCCAGCCGGAGGATGTGACCTGAGCCGGACCGGTCACCCGGCGGATAGAGCTGCATTAGTCAGTCCCGGCGCTCAGCCATATCATGCTAAATATCCCCTGGTTTCACGGACCCGCCATTGCAATTCGCGGCCGTGAAGCCTCCAACTCATCCGGTTCAGCCGTAAGGCCGATTCAGTCGTAAGGCCGATTCAATCGTAAGGAGTGTTGCCATGGATCCCATTCTCATTCTTGTTGCCGACCAAGCGCGCGCACGCGTCTTCATGAGCCAATCCCGCGCCGGCAACCTGACGGAAATCTCCGACTTCGCCAATCCGGCCGGTCGTGCGCACGAGGGTGACCTCGTGACGGGAGAAACGGGGGGAACCACGGGGCGCACCCACGTGGACAAAACCAACATGCATCCGACGTACGTGGAGAATAATGCCGTGGAGCGCGCCGCGGAGGAGTTTGCCATTTCCCTGAATGGAGAGCTCGAGAAGCTGGTGCAATCCCACCGCCCTTCCCGCATTCACGTCATCGCGCCGCCGAAGTTTCTCGGCCTGCTACGCACCAAGCGCACCAAGCCGGTCAGCGCCCTGATCGAAGAAGAAATTGCGAAAGACATTTCCAAACTTTCCATTGACGAGATCCGCGAACACCTGCCGGATTTTGTGTAGATCAGAGTCCCGTCTGGTGCACCCTGTGAATCCCAGGGTGCATCCTTCCCGCCAGCGCGGCTTACCCGTTTTTCCCCCCGTCTTTTTCGCTCGTCCCCCAGGGCTTGAAGCAGGCCACACGCTGGAATTCGCGGTCTTCCTCGTCGTAATCCCAACGCTCCACCGTAACAGAATCCTGATCGGGCCCGATCTCGAGCCGATTGAAGGAATTGGGCTTGCTGTGCCGAACCCGCCGAGACGTGGTCGTGCCCGCCTGGACACACCAGACATCCCGCGCCAGATCCGGATAACGACCGCGCAACGAGGCGGTAAAGGGAAAATGGATATGGCCACCTAATACTAAGTCGAGACCTGCCCGCGCCCAGTGCTGAATGGCATCGGCGCCATTGTGGATGAGGTTTTCCTTATCGCTGGTCAGGATCACATCGAAAGGATGATGCGCCACCAGAATCTTGAGTTTGTGCTCTGGCGTGGCCCGCAACCGCTGCTCCACCCGGTCCCGTTGCTCAGGACTGTTTTCGCCATCCTTGCGCCGGCCGGGACGGGTCGAATTCAGACACAGGATCAACACCCGCTCGTTTTCGAACGAAGGCTCCAGGTCCTCACCGAAGTATTGCCGGTAATAGCCATAGGGGCTTAGCCAGCGCCGCATCAGATCAAACACCGGCAGATCATGATTGCCCGGCACCGTGAGCAGGTCATGCTTGGGAATCCGATCGATAAAGGTTCGCGCGGCCTGAAACTGGGCGCGCCGCGCCCGCTGGGTGATATCGCCGGAAAAGATTACCAGATCGGGACGATGCGCCTGCATCCAGGCCACCAAGGCTTCGACCACATCCGGCTTCTCGGTGCCGAAGTGGGTGTCGGACAGTTGCACAACGATCACCAGGTGGACTCCTTGATCAAAACAGCACCTCCCGCATCATGAATCCTCCTCCGCGACCTTCTCCGCAACCCTGGGCAACAGACAGGTGATGGCGTCGGGCTGCAGCCGCAACCGCAGCGGCGTGCGGAAACGGCGTAATTCGCCATCCATCACGACCGACGCCATGGATCGCGTCAGCCGGATGTCGACGTGGCGGGCGGAATAATGCTCCACCTCCGGCGCCGTTTCCATATACCCCAGCAGGCGTCGCCACAACAGCATCACCAGCGCCCGCCGCGACAGCGGCCGCATGATGACGACCGCCATGCTGTCGCCACAGTCGGTATCCTCGTCGGACGGAGCCAGCGCCAGATTTTCCAGCTGCAACCGGTTATTGCTCACCAGCACCATGGTCGCCCGGCGCGCCAGCAGGCAATCGTCCAGCGTCAGTCGGGCCCGCAGCGAATACTGCTCCTTGAACAGGGTGATGGCGCCCGACACAAAAGCAACCACGCGGTTGCGCCCGGTGAGACGGGTATGCCGCTCCCGCGCCTCAATGATCTTGGTATGAATGCCCAGGCTGACGTTCACCAGAAAGGGTTCACCGTTTAACAGGCAAACCGGCAACTTGACCGGCTCCGCCGTCAACAGGGCTGCCACCGCCTCTTCCGGCTGGACTGGAATACCATACTGGCGCGCAAAGTAGTTGAACGTGCCCTGGGGAATGATCCCGAGCCGGATTCCCAGCGGCATGACGCGGCCAATCACCGAGCTCAGGGTCCCGTCGCCACCAGCGGCGACCAGCACCCCCTGGGAGCGGCGGCAATCCTCTAGCGCCCGGTCCAGCACCGAACCGAAGTCATCGCCCTGACGAACAATGTGGATTGAGCCCAGGCGCTCACGGGGGATCACCCGCTGCAGGATTTCCTGTAGCGATTCCACATCCTGGCTGCCCGAGCCCGCATTCAGAAAAAAGGTGAAAGGTACCGCCATCGGATCATCCTTACCCGGCCGTTGAACCACCCCGCCTGAATCAGCGCGTCAGGATTTACTCCCTGTAAATCTGCAGTTCAGACCAGCCGAGCACAACCCGAGCCAGGTTTTCAGATCCTAACTCACCTTGCGCAGCGCCCAGTCGTAGAACTGGTCCGCCGGCATCGGCTTGCCCACGTAATAGCCCTGCACCCGGGTACAGCCCAGTTGCACCACGGTATCCAGCATGGCGGAATCCTCCACCCCTTCCGCGACGGTCTGCATAGACAGGGTTCGGGCCAGCTTGACGGTGTTCTCGACGATGCGGAAATCGCTCAGGCTTTCGCTCATCTGCACGATGAAGCTGCGGTCGATCTTGAGTTCGGTAATCGGCAGCCGGCTCAGGTAGGCCAGTGACGAATAGCCAGTGCCAAAATCATCCAGGGCGATGCTGCAGCCTGCGGCCGCCAGCCGTTCCAGATTGTTGATGACGGTGCCGATCTTCTCGATCAGTGAGGTTTCCGTGACTTCCAGCACGATGTCCTGGAGATCGATCTGGTAATGCCGGGCCGTCTCCAGGATATAGTCCACGAAGTCCGGCTCGATCAGGTTCTGGACCGACAGGTTGATGCTGAGGGACAGCCGCAGTCCGCTTTTGTTCAGCGAACTCAGCACCAGCATCGCCTCGCGCACCACATAACGGGTGAGATGGCTCATCAGGCCCGCGCTCTCGGCAATCTCGATGAACTCCTCGGTGGGAACCGCCCCATGCTTGGGACTGCGCCAGCGCAGCAGGATCTCGGCGCCCACCAGGCGCAGGCTGTCGCAATCAAGCTGAGGCTGCATGTAGAGCTCCAGCTCGCCCTCGCGAATGGCCCGCGACAACGCCCCCATCAAGACCAGCCGGCGCCGGCCAAACGCATCCATCTCCGGGTTGTACAGCACCACCCGCTCACCTCGACGCAGCCCCAGGTCGCGCGCCGACCCGGCATGTTGCAGCAGCAGATCCGCCCGATCACCATGCTCGGGATACTGGGCAATACCACAGAATACATCCAGGTTCACCGCCACGTTGCCGATGTCCATGGCCGTGTCGAAG
>JAEZAA010000134.1 GCA_023430625.1 Pseudomonadota bacterium | reverse complement strand
GCGATATCCTGGCCGGCTTCGGCGGTCACGTCGGAGGCGATGATCCGGCGCAGGGTTCGGCCTCGGGTGTCGTATTCCCAGATATTCCAGGTGGGTTGTTCGTCGTCGTCCGCATCTTCTATTTCCGGCGCTCGCATGGCGAACAGCAAGCGTTCGCCGTCCGGGGAGACGCTGAGATCGCGCACGTCGTACAGCAGCTCGCCGTTCTCGTTCAGAAACGAGGGATCGGCAAAGGCCTGGGAGGAAATATCGCGGGCCGGCGCGCTGGCAGAGGCCCAGTCTTTCAGCAACAGCCGCGCACCGGGGCGAAAGCGGGCCGGGCGGCGGGCGTCGTCGGCACGCAATTCGCCACTGGCGTCAAACAACAACGGCCGCTGAATAAAGGCCACCGGCTGCTCGACCACCACCGGGTCGCGCTTTTGATCACTGCCACTGCCGCCACAACCAGCCAGTGCCAGCGCCACACCGATGGCGCTGCCCAGGACGCCAATTCGCAATCCGCCCGCCAGCAGGGAGTGCCTGGGTGCAGGGCGCTGCGGTCCTTCGCTGCCGAATCTGGAAACGCCTGTCAAAGCCACGGGTGATACCTATCAAGTTGCCGGTGTTTGGGAGTTGTCGGTATTTAACGAACGGCGAGATAACGGTTAACGGATCAGAGTTGCCATAAGGCGAAAGGATAGTCGCTATTTACCAAACCAACCTTCTGTCGCAAATCAACGAATAATGACATCCGATCCACTGTCCTTAAGTATGTCCAGCCCTTGGATACGCACCACGGGATTTACGTAACGCAGCGTAATCTCGTGGACTAGCGCTCACAATTTTATCCCGTAACCCGTCTATGCTTTGGCCAAAGTACTGCAACGACAGAATCGCGGTTAAACCCATTGGAACGGATGTTCCGAAAGGAATGGCGACATGACAACTCAGAGGAATGCCCGGGCACGATGGGGAACAGCCATCCACCGATCCCTGCTCCTGGCTTTGGTCATCGCGCCGCTGAGCCTGGCCCAGGCGGGCGAGCGCGAGCAGGCGAAGCGGATCCACGACCGCATTGCCGGCGTACCGCCGTCCAGCGAAGTGCTGGACGAGATGGCCGCCGACATCGCGGCTGGCAACGCAGTGGCTGCGGCCTACACCGCCATGGAATCCAGCGCCTTTTACGACGTGACCCTGAAGAACCTGGCCGCACCCTGGACCAACGAGGCCATGTCGCCCTTCGTGCCCTTGAACGACTACACCGCCACGGTGATTGGCCTGGTGCGCGACGACGCGGATTTTCGCACCCTGCTGTATGCCGACGTGCTCTATGAGGGCCGCGCCAGCCTCGGCCTGCCGCCCTACTCCACCAGCAACAACAACCATTACGAAGCGCTGGAAGCCGGCGGCTACAGCCTGAGAGACCATCTGGTGCGGGTGGCCCAGTCCAGCCGCAATGGGTTGCCGGCCGATGCGACCGCTGGCGTGATCACCTCCCGTGCCGCCGCCCAGGCCTTCTTCAGTGCCGGCACCAACCGCGCCATGTTCCGCTTCACCCTGCTCAACCATCTGTGCAACGACCTGGAGCAGGTAAACGACGTCACCCTGCCGCCGGACCGCATCCGCCAGGACGTGTCCCGCAGCCCCGGCGGCGACAGCCGGGTGTTTCTGAACAACTGCGTGGGCTGTCACACCGGCATGGACCCCATGACCCAGGCGTTTGCCTACTACGATTTCGCGTTCGACACGGCGAACGACCCGGATGGCGCCCTGGGCCGCCTGGTCTACACCGCCAATCAGGTGCAGCCCAAGTACCACATCAACGCCGCCAACTTTAAGTACGGCTACGTCACCCCCGACGACCGCTGGGACAACTACTGGCGCCAGGGCATCAACCGCCGCCTGGGCTGGGACAGCGGCCTGCCCGGCTCGGGCCGGGGCGCCAAGACCCTGGGCGAGGAACTGGCCCATTCGGATGCCTTCGCCCAATGCCAGGTGAAAAAGGTGTTCAAGAATGTCTGCCTGCGCGATCCCGAGAACGCCAGCGACCGCGGCCGCATCGCCAGCATGGTGAATTCGTTCCAGGCCAGCGGCTACAACCTCAAGCAGGTGTTCGCCGAATCTGCCGTTTATTGCATGGGGGATTAAGGGATGAACACGAACGCCCTAACAAGGACACCTCAGCGCCTGCTGCCGGTTCTGGCACTGGCTCTTCTCGCCCTGGTTGGTTGTAACAGCGGCGAGAGCACCCGCGCCCTGCCCAACACCAGCGCGCCGCCCGGCGGCACCAACTACAACGGGCCAGCCCCGGCCACCGCCGACGTGCAGAATTTCAAAAGGGCGCTGTGGGACAACCTGGCGGGCGCCGACCGCTGCGGCAGTTGCCATGGCGCCGACGGCCAGTCGCCCACGTTCGTCCACAACGGCGACATCAACATCGCCTATGCCCAGGCCAACAGCGTGGTCAACCTGGATGATCCCAGCCAATCCCTGCTGGTGACCAAGGTCGCCGGCGGGCATAACTGCTGGGAGAACAACGACAACGCCTGCGCCGACATCATCACCCGATACATCGAGAACTGGGCCGGTGGCTCCAGTGGCAGTGCCAAGATTGTGGAACTGCGCGCGCCGATACCCCAGGACGTTGGTAACACCAAGATATTTCCCAGTGACAGTTCTGCCTTCGGAGCAGGTATCTACAACGTTCTTTCAAGCTATTGCAGCAGTTGTCATGTGGAAGGGGTGCAGACGCCTTATATCGCCAGCACCGATGTGGACGTCGCCTATGCTGCCGCCCAGAGCCGCATCAACCTGCAAGAGCCTGCCAATAGTCGCTTAGTGGTCCGCCTCCGAGAGGAGTTTCACAACTGCTGGGACAACGACTGCGAAGCCTCTGCAGCGTTTATGCAAGGCGCCATCGAGGCATTTGCCGCCGGCATTGAGGAGATTGCGGTCGACCCCGATTTGGTCACCAGCAAGGCCCTGAATCTGCTCGCGGACGGCTTGGTCGCCAACGCTGGCGGACGCTTCGAAGATCACGTGATTGCCCTCTACGAATTCAAAGCCGGCGAGGGCAACCAGGCCTTCGACACCAGCGGCATCGAGCCCGCGCTGCACCTAAGCCTGACCGGTAATGTGAAGTGGGTCGGCGGCTGGGGCATCGAGATCGGCGCGGCCACCGAAGACGAAGTGACCGGCGCCCGCCTGCGCAACGGCAAGGCCCAAGGCTCCACCGCCGCCAGCCGCAAGCTGCACAACCTGATCACCGCCTCCGGCGAATACAGCCTGGAGGCCTGGGTCGTGCCTGCCAACACCAGCCAGGAAGACGCCCGCATTCTCACCTATGCCGGTTCCAGCACAGCCCGCAACCTGACCCTGGGCCAGAACCAGCAGAACTACGAAGTGCTGCACCGCTCCAGCACCACCAGCCAGAACACGGCGTTCGCCACCGCCACGGCCGACAACCGGGTGCAGGCCAGCCTGCAGCACCTGGTGGCGACCTTCAGCCCCGGCCAGGGCCGCAAGCTCTACGTCAACGGCGAGCCCACCGGCGACATCGACCCCAACCCGCCTGGCTTGTTCAACGAGTGGGACGATAGCTTCGCCCTGGTGCTGGGCAACGACGCCGACGGCAATTCCCTGTGGCAGGGCACCCTGAAGATGGTCGCCATCCACAACCGGGCCCTGACCGACTCCCAAGTCCGCGCCAATTTCGCGGTTGGCGTGGGTCAGCGCTACTTCCTGCTGTTCGGGGTGTCGCACCTGATCGATGTGCCCCAAAGCTACATTGTGTTCGAGGCCAGCCAGTTCGACAGTTACAGCTACCTGTTCAGCGAGCCGTTTTTCATCAGCCTGGATGCCACCCAAACACCCCAGAGCATTCCCCTGCGCGGCCTGCGCATCGGCATCAACGGCAAGCCGGCCGCCGTCGGCCAGGCCTTTGCCAATCTGGATACGAGCCTGGGCGGCGAGCAGTATATGGCCG
>JAEZAA010000059.1 GCA_023430625.1 Pseudomonadota bacterium | reverse complement strand
CGCCTGCACTCTGCCGATCGGATATCGAGGATTCATCCATGAACGTCAACTACACGGCCGAAGAGCTCGCCTTTCGCGATGAAGTGCGCGCCTTCCTGAAAAGCGAGCTGCCGGCGGACATCGCCGCCAAGGTCAAGCTCGGCAAGCACATGTCCAAAGCGGATCACGAGCGCTGGCAGCAGATCCTGGTCAAGCGAGGCTGGTATGCGCCGGGCTGGCCGGTGGAGCTGGGCGGCACCACCTGGGGCCCGGTCGAGAAGCACATCTTCGATGAGGAGTGCTCGGCCTTCGGCGCGCCGCGTACCGTGCCCTTTGGCGTCAACATGGTCGCCCCGGTGATCATCAAGTTCGGCAGCCAGCAGCAGATCGACCATTACCTGCCGCGCATCCTCTCCGGTGAGGACTGGTGGTGCCAGGGCTATTCCGAGCCCGGTGCCGGCTCCGACCTCGCCAGCCTCAAGACCCGCGCCGTGCGTGACGGCGACCATTACGTGGTCAACGGCCAGAAGACCTGGACCACCCTCGGCCAGCACGCCAACATGATCTTCTGCCTGGTGCGCACCGATACCGAAGCCAAGCCCCAGCAGGGCATTTCCTTCCTGCTGATCGACATGAACACCCCCGGCATCACCGTGCGCCCCATCATCACCATCGAGGGCGAGCACGAGGTCAACGAAGTCTTCTTCGACGACGTGAAAGTGCCCGTGGAGAACCTGGTGGGCGAAGAGAACAAGGGCTGGACCTACGCCAAATACCTGCTCACCTATGAGCGCACCGGCCTGGCTGGTATCGGTCTGTCCAAGGCCGCGCTGGAGCACCTGAAAGAGTTGGCCGGCCGCGTGAAGAAGAATGGCCAGCCGCTGATCCAGGACAGCTACTTCCGCCGCCGTATCGCTCAGGTGGAAATCGACCTGATGGCCGCCGAAATCAGCAACCTGCGCATCGTGGCCGCCGTGGAAGGCGGCGGTGTCCCCGGCGCCGAAAGCTCCATGCTGAAAGTGCGCGGCACCGAGATCCGCCAGGCCATTACCGACCTGCTGCGCCGTGCCGTCGGTCCTTACGCCCAGCCGTTTTTGGAAGAAGAGCTGCACCTGGAATACGAGGGCGAGTACCTGTCCGACGAGTACGCGGCCCCGCTGGCCGGCCAGTACTTCAACAATAGAAAACTGTCGATTTTCGGCGGATCCAACGAGATCCAGAAGAACATCGTGTCCAAGATGATCCTTGAACTCTAAGAGGCCCGCCATGGATTTCAAACTGACTGAAGAACAACAAATGCTGCAGGAAACCGCGGCCCGTCTGGTGCGCGGCGAGTACGAATTCGAAATGCGCGAAGGCTATCGCCAGTCCGAGCTGGGCTTCAGCGAACGCTTCTGGAATCAACTGAGCGAACTGGGCCTGACTGCCGTGCCCTTCGCCGAGGAATTCGGCGGCTTCGCCGGCACCGGCGTGGAAACCCAGCTGGTGATGACCGAGCTGGGCCGTGGCCTGTGCCTGGAACCCTACCTGCAATCGGTGATTCTGGGTGGTGGTCTGATCAACCAGCTGGGCACCGCCGCGCAGCAAGAGGAGCTGATCGCCGGCATCGCCAGCGGCAGCCTGAAAGTCGCGGTCGGCCTGGTGGAGCTGCAAAGCCGCTACAACCTGAACGACGTGCAGACCCGCGCCGAGAAAACCGCCAACGGTTATCGCCTGAACGGCCGCAAGGGTGTAGTGATCGGTGGCCATTGCGCCGACAAGCTGATCGTCTCCGCCCGCACCAGTGGCGACTCGATGGAGGCTGCCGGCATCAGCCTGTTCATCGTCGATGCCAACGCCGCCGGCCTCTCCCGCCGCGACTACCCGACGGCGGACGGCCTGAAGGGCTCTGATCTGTTCCTGAACAATGTCGAAGTCAGCGCCGACGCCCTGCTGGGCGAGGAAGGCCAGGCTTCCGAGGCGATTCACTACCAAGCCGGGCGCGCCATTGCCGCGCTTTGTGGCGAAGCGGTGGGTGCCATGGAAGAAGCCGTGCGCCTGACCCTGGAATACCTCAAGACCCGCAAGCAGTTCGGCGTGCCCATCGGTAAGTTCCAGGCCCTGCAGCACCGCATGGTGGACATGAACTCCGAGCTGGAACAGGCCCGCTCCATGGCGCTGCTGGCCGCCTCCGTGGCCGACGAGCCCGCCAGCGTGCAGCGCCAGCGCGTGCTGTCCGCCGCCAAGAACGTGATCGGCCGCGCCGGTCAGTTCGTCGCGGAGCAGGCGATCCAGCTGCACGGCGGCATTGGCATGACCTGGGAATACAACCTGTCCCACTATGCCAAGCGCCTGATCATGATCAACCACCAGCTGGGCGATGACGATCATCATCTGGAGATTTTCAGTGAGCTGCTGGAATCGGCGTAAGCTCGTCGCATATAGAAAGCTTTGATTTAGCTCCCTCTCCCTCTGGGAGAGGGCTGGGGTGAGGGTATATCAGGCGCGTCCGTGGTTAGCTTCCTCCCTCGCCTGCGAGACCCTCACCCCCCCGCCCCTCTCCCGCGCAGCAGGAGAGGGGAGCTACTGGCTACTTCGGCGCTAACGACTGCCACGCAAGATCGATTGAGAGTTACGAACCATCCAGGGCGGCTTCGGCCGCCCTTTTTTGTGTCCGCCGTTTAGGCGGTAAAGCGAACGACTTCCGCCTCCAATCGCGTCAGCCGCCCCCGCCGCTCCAGATAATTCAGGTGCGCCAGGCTCTCGCCCATGGCGAAATGCAGCTCATGGGGCGTGAGGTTGGGCCGAAACAGCACCGGCAGCAGATCCGCCGCGGATTGCGGTTGCTCCTTACAGGCCGCTTCCACCCGCGCCAGTTGGCGCTCGTGATGCCCCACCAGGGCGGCGGTACGCTCGCGCAAGCCGCGAAACGGCCGGCCGTGCGCCGGCAGCACCAGGGTGTCCGCCGGCAGCTGACCGATCTTGTGCTGGCTCTCGATAAAGCCGCTCAGGGGATCGTCCTGGGCGCTGTCCAGATGGACGCTCACATTGCTGGAAATGGTCGGCAGCACCTGATCGCCACTGATCAGCACCCCATCCTCCTCCCGATACAGGCAGGCGTGCTCCGGCGAATGGCCATTGCCGCAGATGATCCGCCAGCACCGGCCATCAATGGTTAACTCCTGCCCGTCCCGCAGGATCTCCGCAGGCTGCGGCAGCGCCGGGATGGCACGGCGATAGCGGTTTCCCGTCGCCACCATGGCCTGGGCCCGTTCCTGATCCAGCCCGTGGCGCACAAAGAATGCCTTGCCCTCCGTGTGCAGACGCTGGTCTGGAACGGCATGGAGATGCTGCGCCAGCGCCAGCTCGCCGGCGGTCATGCTCACCGGTGCGCTCCAGGTGTCCGCCAGCCAGGCCGCCTGGCCGATGTGGTCGGGATGGTAGTGGGTGACGATGATGCGGGTCAGGGGCCGCCCTTCCAGTGCCTCGTCAAAGGTGCGAAGCCAGGCCTCGCGGGTGGCCTCGTCGCCAAAGCCGGTATCGACGATCAGCCAGCCGTCACCGTCGCGCAGCAGCCAGAGATTGATGTGATCCAGCGCGAACGGCAGGCCGAAGCGCAGCCAGAACACGCCCTCGGCCACCTCCACCTTCTGGGCCGGTTCGGGAAGCGTTCGGTACGGAAAGGATAATGCGGTCATCTGTGCCTCCAAGCCAGTGCAACAAGCGTTGCTACGGACAGCAATGGGCGGTAACGTGAAATCGACCGCCAACTGAACTATTATTGAAACTATATTTCATTTTCGAGGAGAGAATAACAATGAATCCAGAAAATAGAGAAACTTCATTTCAGGAAATTGCCAAGGATGAGTGGCAGGTTCGCCGGGATCTGGCTGCCGCCTACCGGCTGGTCGCCCACTTCGGTTGGGACGATCTGGTGTTTACCCATCTCTCCGCCCGCGTGCCTGGCCCGGAGCATCATTTCCTGATCAATCCCTACGGCCTGCTGTTTCACGAGATCACCGCTTCATCCCTGGTGAAAGTGGATCAGGACGGCCACATCGTCCAAAGCGGCGGCCTGCACCGGGTCAACCCCGCCGGTTTCACCATCCACAGCGCCGTGCACATGGGCCGCCCGGAGGCCGGTGCGGTCATGCATCTGCACGCGCCAGATGGCGTCGCTGTCTCCGCCCATCGCGACGGCCTGCTGCCCCTGAGCCAGACCGCCATGCTCTGCCTCGGCCACCTCTGCTACCACGAATACGAAGGCGTGGCCCTCAACCTGGACGAGCGCGAACGCCTGATCCGGGACCTGGGCACGAGCAACATGATGATTTTGCGCAACCACGGCACCCTCACCGTCGGGCATAGCGTGGCGGAAGCCTTTACCTATATGTACTTCCTGATGAAGGCCTGCGAGATCCAGGTACGCGCCCAGGCCTGCGGGCCGGTGCACCTGCCGCCGGAAGCCGCGATTGAGACAACGCGGATGCAGTCCGAGGACCTGGGCCGGGCCTCCAAGCTGACCTGGCCGGCGCTGATCCGGTTGCTGGACAGCAAGTATCCGGGCTATGGGGTGTAAGGCGTGAGACTCATCGACAGCATTGAGCAGCTCCAGGCCCTGGTCGGCCAGGAAATCGGCACCAGCGACTGGCTCGAGATCAGCCAGGACCGCATCCAGGCGTTTGCCGAGGCCACCGGCGATTACCAGTGGATCCATCTGGACGAGGAACGCGCGAAACAGGAATCCCCCTGGGGCACCACCATCGCCCATGGTTACCTGACCCTGTCGCTGATTCCCCAGTTCAACCAGCAGATCATGAAGCTGACCTGCACCAAGGCCAACATCAACTACGGGCTGGATAAACTGCGCTTTCCGACGCCCACGCCAAAGGGCGCCAAGCTGCGCTCACGGCTGGTGCTGAACAGCCTGCAAGCCATGGGCGAAGGCCGTTATCTGGGCAAGTATACGACGACGGTCGAGATCGAAGGCAGCGAGCGGCCGGCCTGCGTGGCGGAGAATCTGGTGGTGTATTTGGTGTAGATCCAGCCGCCCTTCCCCTTGTGAAAATGTCATGGCAAACGGATCATGGGCGGCTAGCCGACCTGGGAGCCCGATGCCATGACAGCCATTCCCGCCGCACTGATCGGAAGGTTGCTGAAAGCCAGGCACATAGTCGTGATGACCGGTGCCGGCATCTCCGCCGAAAGCGGCATTCCCACCTTTCGTGATGCCCAATCGGGGCTTTGGGCGCAGTTCCGGCCGGAGGAGCTGGCGTCGGAACAGGGCTTTCGGGCGAATCCGGAGCGAGTCTGGCAGTGGTATGCCTGGCGGCGCCAACAGGTGCTGCAGATCCAGCCCAATCCCGGCCATTACGCGCTGGCTCAGCTCCAACAACGGTTACCGCGCCTGACGCTCATCACCCAGAACGTGGATGGTCTCCATCAGATGGCAGGCAGTACCGATGTCATCGAACTGCACGGCAGCATCCACCGGGTGCGTTGCCTGGACCGGGATTGTGGCGAGATGGACTGGCCGGAGGATACCGGCACCGTGCCCAAACATACCTGCGGTAGCCTGCTGCGACCGGCGGTGGTGTGGTTTGGCGAATACCTGCCGGAACAGGCGCTGGCCAGGGCGGTTGAAGCAGTGGCAGATTGCGACCTGCTGTTCAGCATCGGCACCTCCGGCATGGTGTATCCGGCGGCGGAGCTGCCGCTGACGGCCAAGCGCAATGGCGCGGTGGTGGTAGAAATCAATCCCAACCCGACGCCACTGAGCCAGATTGCGGATTTTACATTGGCGGGGGCTTCCGGTGTGGTGTTGCCCGCGATTGTGAAGGCGCTGGATTCATAACAGGCCTCTGACCTCATAC
>JAEZAA010000044.1 GCA_023430625.1 Pseudomonadota bacterium | reverse complement strand
ACCGGGAGTTCAAGCGTTTGCTGGGCCTTGCCCGCGCCCGGGGAACCGCGGTTGCCATTGGTCATCCCCATCGGGCAACGCTGGATTATCTGGAAAGGGTTCTGCCGGAGGTAGGGGCCGAGGGCATCGCCATAGCCAATGTGAGCGCGCTCTGGATGATCCGAAATAATGGCAAGGAGTTGTTCGAAGGCCGGCTTCCCAGCCAGACACTGCCGTTGCCTGTCGCAGAGGAACCGCAACGTCTCGAAGCCAAAGGCCGGCTTGCAGCCACTCGCACGGTGCACTCGGAATCCCCTGGTCAGCAATAAGGCTGCCAGTCCCGGAAGGGACCAGCAGCGGATCGCTGCAGAAATAAGCAGGTATTGCAGAAGGAAAAGGTCGGTAGCGCTTTATCTAGGCGCCGCGGACCTCGATGCCATGGCGAGCCATATAGGCCTTCGCCTGCGGGATAGTGTATTCGCCAAAGTGGAAGATGCTGGCGGCCAGCACCGCATCCGCGCCACCCTCCTGAATACCATCCACCAGATGCTGCAGATTGCCCACACCACCGGAGGCGATCACTGGAACCGTCACCTCGTCGCTCAGTCTGCGGGTCAGGCCCAGATCAAAGCCATTCTTGGTGCCGTCACGGTCCATGCTGGTGAGCAGGATTTCGCCGGCACCGTAGTCCACCATCTTGCGCGCCCAGGCCACTGCATCCAGCCCCGTGGGTTTGCGCCCGCCGTGGGTAAAGATCTCCCAGCGGTCCACCTCGCCTGGCGCCGAAACCTTCTTGGCGTCGATGGCAACCACAATGCACTGGCTGCCAAAGCGCTCAGCCGCTTCCCGTACAAAGTCCGGGTTGAAAACCGCAGCCGTGTTGATGCTCACCTTATCGGCGCCCGCGTTCAGCATCCGCCGGATATCATCCACCGTCCGAATGCCGCCGCCCACGGTCAGGGGAATAAACACCTGACTCGCCAGGCGCTCGACCGTATGCTCGGTGGTGCCGCGATCCTCGGTGCTGGCGGTGATATCCAGAAAGGTGATTTCGTCGGCGCCCTGCTCATCGTAGCGCTTGGCAATTTCCACCGGATCGCCTGCGTCGCGGATGTCCTCAAACTTGACCCCTTTGACGACGCGGCCCTTATCCACATCAAGACAGGGAATGATTCGTTTGGCCAAGCCCATAAGTCACAGTGCCTTTCACAAAAAATGATGGTTCAGTACAAAAATCAGTTTCAGGCGGTCCGCGCCTGGTCACAATAGGCCTGCGCTTCGCGCAGGTCCAGGGTTCCTTCGTAGATGGCCCGCCCGGTGATGGCGCCGAAAATACCGGCGTCCGCCAAGTCCACCAGGGCACGAATATCATCCATGTTGGTCACGCCGCCGGAGGCAATGACCGGAATGGCGGATTCCCGCGCTAGCCGCACCGTGGCATCCAGATTGACGCCCTGCATCATGCCGTCGCGGGCGATGTCCGTGTAAACAATGGATTCCACACCATCCTGGGCAAAACGCTTGGCCAGATCCACCGCCTCGACGCTGCTCACTTCCGCCCAGCCGTCGGTGGCCACTTTGCCGTCCTTTGCATCCAGGCCAACGATGATATGGCCGGGGAACTTGCGACAGGCTTCAGTCACGAATTCCGGCTCTTTCACCGCCTTGGTGCCAATGATGACGTAATTGACGCCCGCCTCCAGGTAAGCCTCGATGGTGGCGAAGTCGCGGATGCCGCCGCCGATCTGGATCGGTAGATCCGGAAAGCGCCGTGCGATCGCCTGGACGATTTCGCCATTGACTGGCTTGCCGGCAAAGGCGCCGTTCAGATCAACCAGATGCAACCGACGCGCGCCTTCCCCCACCCAGCGTGCGGCCATGTCGACAGGATCGCCAGAGAATGTGGTGGAATCATCCATACGTCCCTGACGCAGACGAACACATTGGCCGTCCTTCAAATCAATGGCTGGAATCACGAGCATGTCGGCGGAATCTCCATAAGACGAATAGAGGCGGGTCAGGCGCTGTGGCCGTTCCAGGTGGAAAAATTCTTGAGCAATTGCAGCCCGGCGTGCTGACTCTTTTCCGGGTGGAACTGGACGGCGAAGACGTTTTCCTTCTGCACCGCCGCCGCGAAGGGCAGACCGTACTGGCAAACGCCCGCCACGGCACCGTCGTCCCGGTCCTCGACATAGTAGCTGTGCACGAAGTAGAACCGCTCGCGGTCGGCAATGCCCTTCCACAAGGGATGCGCCATGCGCTGGCGCACTTCGTTCCAGCCCATGTGCGGGACTTTCAGGCGCTGCCCGGCTTCCTCCAGGTTGGTGCCGAAAAAGCGGACACGCCCGGGAATCAGGCCGATACAATCGACGCCGCCGTTTTCTTCGCTGAAATCCATCATGGCCTGCATGCCGACGCAGATGCCCAGCACCGGCTTGGTGCGGGCTGCCTCACGCATCACCTGATCAAAGCCAAGCCGCCGGATTTCATGCATGCAGTCGCGAATGGCGCCGACACCCGGCAGCACCACGCGATCCGCCGCGAGGATTTCTTCCGGCTTGGACGACACAATGACGCGAACGCCTTCCGCCACCTTCTCCAGCGCCTTGGACGCCGAGTGCAGGTTGCCCATGCCGTAATCGATAATTGCGATCGTACTCATGCTGCTTTCCGTCACTATCGCCGTTCTGTTACTTCTGCCGTTCTGTTACTAGTGCGCTCTGTTACTGCTGCCTTGCCAGCCATTCGACCGGCGCGGACTAGAGGCTGCCCTTGGTGGACGGCATGATGCCAGCCATGCGCGGATCCAGCTCGATGGCCATGCGCAGGCCGCGACCAAAGGCCTTGAAGATGGTCTCGATCTGGTGATGGGTGTTGGTACCGCGCAGGTTGTCGATGTGCAGGGTCACCTGGGCGTGGTTGACGAAGCCCTGGAAGAACTCCTGGAACAGATCCACGTCGAAACCGCCCACTGTAGCGCGGGTAAACTCCACGTGCATTTCCAAGCCGGGGCGACCGGAGAAGTCGATCACCACGCGTGACAACGCCTCATCCAGCGGCACATAGGCATGGCCGTAACGACGAATGCCTTTCTTGTCGGCCAGCGCCTTGGCAAAGGCCTGCCCCAGGGTGATTCCCACATCTTCCACCATGTGGTGATCGTCGATGTGCAGGTCGCCCGTGGCCTCAATTTCGATATCAATCAGACCGTGACGCGCCACCTGGTCCAGCATGTGTTCCAAAAACGGCACACCCGTGTTCAGCTTGAGCTGCCCGGTTCCGTCCAGATTGACGGAGACCAGAATCTGGGTTTCCAGGGTATTGCGTTCAACTCGCGCCTTGCGCTCGGACATGGGGCACTCCACTGACAGTCTTCCACGAATTCTGGAACTTGCGATTCATGCCAGCACACGCCTTTGGTGGCTGGCGCCGTATTATATCGCGTGGCGCCGGGACAAGACAGTTTCACGACCGTCTGCAGATAGACTGGCAGACGGTCGACCGGCTGGCGGGAAATCAGGACAGCGCTTTTTGCAGATTTTCGATGTAGGTGTCGATCAGAGCATTGAACTCATGCTTGACCACCGGGCTGATGGCCAGTTTCAGCAGGCTCGGCACCGGCATTTCCAGTGATCCCTTGGTGCTGAAGCGAATCTGGGTGCCGCCATTAGCCGCCTGGATATGCCAGGAGCCGGAGACCACGCCATTGCCCACACCGGGAACCGGCTCCCAGGTGATCACACCGGTATCTTTGTTCGCGCGATACGTGCAGGCATAGATCGTCTGCACCGCATACTTGTCGAAACCGACTTTTTCCATCTCCCAGCGGTAGGCGTTGTCGCCGAGCGGCACCAGTTGATCAACCTTTGGGAAATGACTGACGGACAGAGGAACATCGGCTAGAGTCTTAAACACCGTGTCAAAATCGGCTTTGACATCGAACACGCGGTTGATTTCAATGGACACACTGATCGCCACCGGGATCTCCTTCAAACTGGTTATGATGAATAGCGCCACCCTGGTTTGTCGCGCACGCCGCAACCACGATGCATTGTCGCAAATATGCGTCGTCGCAAACCGAGGGACGATCCTGCAGAAACTGACTGAGCCAGGAGCGGCCGAGCCGGAAAGTTCAAGGCGGTCCATGTTAGCGACACCTGGATAAAAATGCCACGATTGCCGTGCCACCAGTGCATCCTCCCCCTGATCACCCAAGAGAATCCAGCTGACCGTGTCAGACCTATTCAGCGTTAACCAAACCTCTGCAAACCACAGTGACCAACTCCCTTTCAGCGCCCGCGTGCTGGCCTGGTTCGACCAGCACGGGCGCAAGCACCTGCCCTGGCAGCAGGACAAGACGCCTTATCGGGTCTGGGTGTCGGAAATCATGCTGCAACAAACCCAGGTCGCCACCGCCATCCCCTATTTCCAGAATTTCATGGCGGCGTTTCCAACGGTCCAGGCGCTTGCCGCCGCCGACCTCGATGAAGTCCTCAGACACTGGTCCGGCCTGGGCTACTATGCGCGTGCTCGCAATCTTCACCGGGCCGCACAGCAAGTCGTCGATGAGCATCAAGGCGTTTTTCCGGACTCCGTGGATGCCCTCAGCCAATTACCCGGCATTGGCCGCTCCACCGCCGGCGCCATCGTGTCTATTGCCCACCAGAAGCGAGCAGCAATCCTGGATGGCAACGTCAAGCGGGTACTGGCGCGCCATGCGGGCGTAGAAGGCTGGCCTGGCGACAGCAAGGTCCTGAAGCAGCTCTGGAACCTGGCAGAGGACCTGACACCCATTGAGCGTGCCGATGCCTATGCCCAGGCCATGATGGATTTGGGCGCAACTGTCTGCACGCCGCGCCAGCCTGGCTGCCTGACCTGCCCCTTACAGGCTGACTGCCAGGCCTTCGCCCAGGGCCGCATGGAACAGATTCCGGCCGGGCGACCGAAAAAGCAACTGCCGGAACGCCAGTGCCAACTGCTGATCATGATCAATGAAACAGGTGAGATCTTATTGGAGAAGCGCCCCGCCAGCGGGATCTGGGGCGGCTTGTGGAGCCTGCCACAAGCAGAGCTGGAGGTTAGCGATGAAGAACTTGTGGAAATCTGGCGCCAGCGTTTTGGGGTTGAACTGGCGCCTCTCGGCAACTTGAGCCCGATCCGCCATACGTTCAGCCATTTTCATCTGCTGATGACACCACGCCTGTGGCGCGCCACCGAGACGGGACGGCAGATCGGCGAAGCGACGGGCCTGACCTGGCACGCCCCGGACCAGCAACCGCCCGGACTGCCGGCGCCGATCAAACGCCTTCTGCAGGAATATCCTCAGGTCAAGCAGCTTGCGTTCGCGACGGCCAGCTAAGCGCTGGCTGTCGTAAACCTGGTTGTCGTATAGATTGCTGCCGAAGATTGCCGCCGGGATCGGATGGACTTGATCAGGCCAGCTCCTTGAACTGGACCGTCCCCCACTCGCCTACCGCGTTCATCACCACACGGTTGCGTCCTTCCTGCTTGGCACCGTACAGCGCCCGATCCGCCTCCACCAGAAACTCATCGGCCGCGCTGTCGATACTGGGTATCGCACAGTAGATGCCGACGCTGAGGGTCAGATGGGAAGAAACTTTGGAGCGGGCGTGGGGCAAGGCCAGCTTGGCCAGACGCTGGCGCATGTTCTCGGCCAGCTTTTCCGCCATGGCAGGTTCGGTGCCGGGCAAGATCGCCACGAATTCCTCGCCACCATAGCGCGCCACCACATCGGTTGCCCGGCGGAAACTGCAGCGCAACACCTTGGCCACTTGGCGCAAGGCATCGTCACCGACCGGATGACCGTAGAAATCGTTGTAGTTCTTGAACTCGTCCACATCGCACATCAGGATGGCGATCGGCTCGCGGCTGCGACCGCAGCGCGCGATCTCGTGCGCGAGCATACGATCCAGATAGCGCCGGTTCGCCAGGGCGGTCAGGCTGTCGACATCCACCAGACGCTGCAGCGCCTGATTGGAGGCATTGAGCGAATCGACCCGCTCGACCAGTTGCCCGCGCATTTCCGTAATGCGTTGCATCACTTTGAGCTTGGCTTCGAGAATCCGGCCGTCGCCAGCCTTCAGCAGACAGTCGTCCGCACCGGCGGCCACACTGGCCAGCAGATCGGCTGGATCACCGCGGGTGCTCAGTATCAGGATCGGAACCCACTCCTCGCGAACCTGACGCAGTTGGCGTACCGCCTCGCCGACCCGCATATCCGGCAGAATTTCGTCCAGCAGGACCAGATCGGGAGCTTGGTGCAGAAAGCAATCCACCGCCTCGCGTCCCGTCGTGGCAACATACACTTCGTGTCCTAACCGCATGAGATCGCGTTCGACCGCAAGACGATCCATCTGGGATTCGTCCACCAGCAGAATTCTCATTGTCCTTGCTCGCTTTACACCGAAACAACCCTGACCCGGACCAAGTTGTAAGTATCCACTTACGAAACAGCGTTCCTGGCCGCTCAATTTTTAAGCGAGCATTTCAGCACTATTGGCTTTTCGTTACAATACGGCGTTCATGCTTTACGTATCAGAACGGACAAAAAATCATGTCGCGCACGGTCTTTTGCAAAAAGTACCAACAGGAACTCGAAGGTCTCGACTTCCCCCCCATGCCTGGTGCCAAAGGCCAGGAAATCTTCAACAGCGT
>JAEZAA010000303.1 GCA_023430625.1 Pseudomonadota bacterium | reverse complement strand
GCCCTGGTCGCGGGTGTTGCGGAGATGCTGCTCGGACTCGCCCTGATCTTTCTGCGTTCCTCAACTTGGCCGATCTTGGTGGCGCTGGGTTCACTCGTCTTGCTTTTGATCGATGTGGGGATATTTTCCCCAGAGTTGTTGGTGGAAGCCTTCAACCCCGTGTCGACCAACCTTGCGGCCATCGGCTTGTGTGTAATTGCCCTGGCCCAGCACAAGGAGCGGCTAAAAGATCGCTCTCATTACGGTGTTGAGAAGCTTCCGTGATCTACAGCGACACTTTACGACTCTTCCTGCTTGGCGCGGTTGCGTTGGTTTTTGCGGCCATCGCCATTCGAGCCTTTTTTACGCCGGAGAAGGTTGCCGCTGAGCTCGGCTACAAAATCGCGGGAGTTAACGGCTATAGCGAACTCTTCGCCGTCTACGTCGGTGTGTGGCTGGCGACCGCAGCGTTGGCTGTGCTCGCGGCAGTTCGTATTGACGAGCCAATTCTAGGAGACCTCGTTGCCCTCTTCGTGTTGGCACAGCCATTTGGCCGCATTGTTTCGATGTTGCGCTACGGTCGCCCCCAGGGCGCGTTATTCTTCATGTTTTTCGTAGAAGTGTTGGGTGGCGTATTGCTGCTTCTGGTGCGGCCGACCTAGAACAATTTACGGCGACTAGTGCAGGACTCCTCCTTTCATACTGTAACCTTCACCCCTTCTCGCAAGTGCTAGAATGCCGTTTTGCATGAGAGGCCGGCTGTGAGCGTTCTGACCCTGTTGTTACTGGTTTTACTGGGTGCCGTCATCGGTGCACTGGGTGGACTGTTCGGCATCGGCGGTGGCTTGATCGCCATCCCCATCCTTGGCCTGGCCTTTGGCATGGATCAGCAACTGGCCCAGGGCACGGCGATCGTCATGGTGGTGCCCAACGTGCTGTTGGGGCTGTGGCGCAACTATCAGCTTGGCAACCTGAATCCAAAATCGGCGCTGATATTGGCGGCAAGCGCCGTGCTCTTCACCTATCTGGCTGCCCTTTTTGCCCTATCCCTCGATCCTGCGACCTTACGTATAGCCTTCGCCCTGTTCGTGTTAGCCATCGCTTTTCAGTTCCTGCTCCGCACCCTTCAGAAAGCCAAGCCGGGCACAGTGGCCGCATCGATCCATCGGGGTTGGCTAGTGCTGGTCGGGGCGATGGGCGGTGCCATTTCGGGGTTGTTCGGGATTGGCGGCGCGGTGTTTGCCCCGCCGGTGTTGACCGGCCTGTTCGCCATGCGCCAGGCGGTGGCACAGGCTCACGCCCTGGCGCTGGTGGCGCCGGGCACGCTGGTGGCGTTGACGACCTACGCGGTGCACGATGAAGTGGATTGGCGCTTTGGCATTCCCCTCGCGATTGGCGGCGCGTTGAGCGTGTCCTACGGTGTACGCCTGGCGCACCGGCTGCCGGAGAAAACCCTGCGGCTGGCGTTTTGCGGGTTGCTGTTCGCCACAGCCGTTGTGCTGATTGCATTTCTCTGAGAAATTGCCGGTCCTTGGAGCCTTTTAGAGACGACGCATGACAACTGATCTACTGCAGTCATCCTGGCATCGTTGCTGGCACGCGGCTGGCGCCAAGAGCGACGGGCAGGCGCTCATGCAACGTCTGTTGGCGGCCTACGCAGAACCTCAGCGTCACTACCACACAGGGCAACACCTCAGCGAATGCCTGGGTCTGCTGGATCAGCACCTGGCGCTCGCCAACGAGCCGGGCGAGGTTGAGCTCGCGCTCTGGTTTCACGACGCCATCTACGACGTCAGGGCCAATGACAATGAGCTTAAAAGCGCCGAGTGGGCCGTTCGCGAGTTGCAGCAGGCGGGCGTTGCGTCGGAGCGCATTCAACGAGTTCAGGAGCTGATTCTTGCGACCCGCCATTCCGCACGCCCCGAGGAGCCGGACCAGGCACTGCTGGTAGACGTTGATCTGTCCATCCTGGGTGCACCGCGCGCCCGTTTTGAGGAATACGAACATCAGGTCCGAGCGGAATATGCCTGGGTACCCGAGCCACTGTTCCGGCAAAAGCGGCGAGCGGTGCTGTCGGAGTTTTTGTCGCGCAGGCCGATTTACAACACACAGCAATTGCTTAGCGCCTTGGAAAACCAGGCTCGAGCTAACCTGAGCTGGTCACTACAGCAGTTGGAGAACTGACAGAGAACCGCCATCGCACTGACGGATCCATCCGATCTTCATACTAAAATGCGATAACAACCGGCTCTTTGCCTTTCACGGAGAAGCAGAACATGCAGATACAGGATTCACCGGAACGCTACGGCACGGTCAGCCGTTTCCTGCACTGGGGCATGGCCCTGTTGATTTTCTGGCAGTTCGCCACCGCGGGCGCCCATTGGCTGTTGGAAGACACATCCATCGAAGCCTTTCTGTGGCCGACCCACAAGCCGCTCGGCGCCCTGTTACTGGCGCTGGTGCTGATCCGGGGGATCTGGTCGCTGTACAACGCGGGGCATCGCCCGCCGTCGCTGAATCTGCCGGCCAAGTTGGGGCACCTGGCCCTGTATGCGCTGATTATTGCGGTGCCGGTGCTGGCCCTGATGCGCCAGTACGGGTCCGGACGTGCGTTCGAACCCTTCGGCATTCCGCTCATGCCCGGCTTTGAGGGCGGGAAGATCGATTGGATGATGGCACCGGGCAACCTGTTGCACGGCTGGCTGGGCTGGCTATTGCTGCTGTTTATCATTGGGCACATCGTCATGGCGGTGTTCCACCGGCATCGCCCGGGAGACGAGGACGTGATGGCGCGGATGATCGGCAACCGGCGCCCGCGTCGGTAACGCCAACGCGGGCCCGGCTCGCTTACCGGTTTTCGGTTTACAGGCTCTCGGTTTACAGACTGGCGGTTTACAGGCTGTCGATGTGCTTGATCATCCGCTGGCGCATGGCTTCGTCCGGCAATGCCCCATAGGCCGCGCCCATGTTGTCGATCATGTGCCGCTCCTTGCTGGTGGCAGGTGTGGCAGCGGTGACCACCGGGTGTGACACCACGAACTTGAGGAAGAACTGCCCCCAGGAATGGGCGTCGAATTCCGCCGCCCAGGCCGGGACTTCCTTGCCACGCACCTGCTCCCACAGGCGGGTGCGGCCAAAGGGTGCATACACCAGCACCGCGATGCCCTTGTCCTTGGCCAACGGCAGGATGCGCTCCTCCATGGTCCGGTTGTCGATGGCGTAATCGATGCCGATGAAATCCAGCGGTTCCCGTTTCATGACCTGTTCAAGCTCTTCATACTGGCGCGGAAAGGTCGTGGTCACGCCGATGTAGCGCACCCGCTTCTCTTCCTTCAGGCTCTTGAGCAGGCCGAACTGGGTGGGCACGTCGCCCAGGTTGTGGACCTGAATCAGGTCGATCACCGGCTTCTTGATGTGCTTGAAGGACTGCTCGATCTGCTCCCGCGCTTGCTTGGGATCGGCCTTGCCGCCACCCCGCCCGGCCACGTTGAGCTTGGTGGCCCAGAACAGCTGGTCCGTGATCCCAAGCTCCTTCGCCAGAGTGCCGGCCACCTCCTCGGACGCGCCATAGCTGGGCGCGGTATCGAAGATCGTGCCCTTCTTCTCGACCAGTGCACGCAACACCGCCCGCAACGCAGCCGTATCCGCCTGGCTCGCCACCTGGGAGAAGGTGGCGGAGCTGCCAAGGCCCACTACCGGGAGCTTCTCGCCGGTGCTGGGAATGGCGCGGGTGATCAACTCCAATTGCTTGTCCTGTGCCCACAGCAGGGTGGGCTTGATGGCAAGGGTGGCGCCGGCGGCGAGCGCCAGTTTCAGGTAGTCGCGACGGGAGATCATGGTGAGGTCCTTTCTCTGGTGTTTAAGTCTCGGTTTTCTTGGCTAGTTTGATCGGACTGCGTATCCGCCGGCGCCAGGCGCTGCTGGGCACGGCCCAGCCAGATGCCCAGCGCCGCCCAGACCAGGGCGAGCGGAATGGCGACACTGGCAACGGCCGCCAGCCCCATGCCCAGCTTGCCCAGCAAGCCTTCCAGCTGGGCACCCAGGACATCGCCACCCCGGTAGACGAAGGTATCGATGAAGGCCTTGCTCTTGTACTTGTCTTCGCGGCTGGTCACAGTAAACAGGGTTTCCCGGGCGGGTCGCATCAGGGCGCGCTGCACGGCGCGAAAGGCAGCCTCCAGCGCAATCAATGACGCCAGCGAGCCCACCAGGGCAAGCCCCAGGAACCCAAGGGCCGCCGTCAAAGGCAATAGGGCCAGGGTGATATGCACACCCAGCCACTTCATCAGCCGTCCGGCGATCAGGGCTTGCATCACCAGCGTGGCGATCTGGGTGATCAGGTCGATGCGGGCAAACAGCGTGGTGCGCTGGTCCAGGTCCTCGCCCAGCTCGGCCACCATCTGCAGGCGGGTGAAGTAGATGAAGGTGGCCGTGATGGCGACGATGATTACGTAGCCGGCAATCGCCAGCAGATAGCGGGAACGAAACACCGCGCGCAACCCTTCCCAGGCACTGCCGCCGATGAGTTCGCGCTCATCGATGGCGGGTGGTTCATTGGCGACCGGAGTAGCCTGCTGTGCACGGCGATCTGGCTGATAGCGCGCCACCACCC
>JAEZAA010000296.1 GCA_023430625.1 Pseudomonadota bacterium | reverse complement strand
GATCCCGGATTTCCATTAGCAAGACTTCCTCGGGACCAGGGGCAGGTGGCGCGGAGGGCGCTACCGCTTCCTTGCGCTTCAGTTTGTTGATCGCTTTCACCGCCATGAACACTGCGCCGGCAACGATGAGAAAGTCGAACAAGGTTTGCAGGAACTTGCCGATGTTGATGGTGACTTCAGGTTCCGTTGCGGTGGCGGACTGCAGCACGATGACGAGGCTTGTAAAGTCGACCCCTCCAACCAGCAACCCGATTGGTGGCATCACGATGTCCCCAACCAGGGACGAAACAATCTTTCCAAATGCAGTGCCAATGACAACGCCGACGGCGAGGTCGATGACATTCCCGCGTACCGCAAAGGCTTTGAATTCCTGAAGTAGACTCATGGGGCTTTTCCCTTCCAGATAATTGAGGACTAGCTAGTCTTCCGGGATTGGGGCATTGGCGGCCGCTTTTATTATGGGGACCAATTCCGCCGTCGGCGACGTCGTACAGACATGAAACTCTATAATGTTTGCGGCCGAATAGGTAGTTGTCACGCGCGTCTGGCGTTTAAATTTTCGCTGCGATATGCGGCTTCCGTGCGCCTGGCTGATTCGGTTCAAGATTCTTTGCGAAAGGAAGTGCATGATGCCCCGTCAGTCCCTGATCCATTGTTTGAGTGGTTGTTTGATCCTGCTGTTGCCGTCCGTCCCATTCGCTCAGGAGAGCGATGCTGACGCTCCCGATGACTCGCGTGTCGCATCGGAACTTACGCCCAATATCGAGAACGCCGAGGAGGAGCCGGCATACGATCCCGTGCTCGATGCCATACAGGTGGAAGCCTGGCGGGATTATCGTTTATCGCCCATTGATCGCCGATTCGCGCTTGAATCGGCGTCGAAGAACAATCCTTTCGCCCTCACGCCCCATCGGCCTTCCTACCTGTTGCCGATCACCTATAACACGAGCGTCGATGGCACGCCCTTTCGCCAAGGTGGTGGCGGCGACCTGAGTGGCGATAACGTCGACAAGCTGGAAGCAAAGTTTCAGCTGAGCCTCAAAACCATATTGTGGGACGAGATCCTGGGTCATGACCTGGATCTGGCATTTGCCTATACCCAGCAATCCTATTGGCAGTTGTACAACAGCCAGGCCTCCCGGCCATTCCGGGAGACAGTGCATGAGCCTGAACTGTTTCTCCGGTGGCTGACCGATGCCGAGGTGTTTGGCTGGCACTACCGGTTGCTGCATGCCGGCATCTCTCACCAATCCAACGGAAAAGGGGAGCCCCTGTCACGGAGCTGGAATCGTCTGTTTCTGGATCTGGGGTTTGAACGGGACAATCTTGTCGTAAGCCTGCGTACCTGGTATCGCCTGCCTGAGGATGAAGAGAAAGACGACAATCCCGACATTCATAAATATGTGGGGTATGGCGAGTTTCGCCTGTATTACTACCTGGAAGAGCAGGAATTCAGCGTCATGCTGAGAAATAATCTGGACGATGACCAGAATCGGGGCGCGATTCAACTGGAGTGGAGTTTTCCCCTGTATAAGAAGCTGCGAGGCTACGTCCAATATTTCAATGGCTATGGCGAGAGCATGATCGATTACAACGATTCCACCAACCGGCTCGGGCTCGGGGTTATGCTTATCAACTGGATGTGACGGATGTTCAGAGGGTCGCGGGTGCACCCTCTGAGACTATGCCGCTACAGCGCTGTTTCTGTTTCGGTAAACGCCCTTAGGCGGTCGCTGTCTTATGCGGTGGTGGCTTCCTTGAGCGGAAGCTCCTGGATCCGGGCACGGATCTGGCCACCCGCAAACTCAAGAAATCCGACCGAAACCGGAAGCTTGAAGCGGCGTGGTCCGGCACTGCCAGGATTGACGTAGAGAACGGTGTCTCGTTCCTGAATGCGGGGCTGGTGGGAGTGACCGGAGATAACCACATCGATGCCTTCATCCGATGGCTCAAAGGGTAGGTCCTTGACGTCATGAATCAGGCAGAGGTTGTGTCCCTTGATCTGCAGCGTCTCGAGCGCGGCTATATCCTTGGCCCATTCGCCCTGGTCGTTATTGCCTCTGACGGCTGTGACTGGCGCGATGCGGCTAAGCTTTTCCAGAATGTCCGGATTTCCGATGTCGCCGAGGTGAAGGATGTGGTCCACGCCGGCCAAAGCCCTAAGGGCTTCGGTTCGGAGCAGGTTGTGAGTATCCGAGATCAATCCGATTTTGGTGAGGTTCATGCTCTTTTTCCTGTCGCACGGGCTGAATGAATGGGCCACCGATGCGGATCTCGTGGCTCGCACCAGTGGGAATGGACGGAATGACTTCCTGCTACAGCGACATCTTCAAGTATAGAGAAGCGATCTGTTCGTCCACCCGCATCTGCCGCAGCCCAACGTTAAACTGCTAGCGATCTCGCAATTTCTGTCATTGAGGCATTTTTTCGAAGAAAAATGTTTTGTTAAACGTTGTTAATGGCCATTGCAGCCATCTTCAAACGACGCTATTCAATAAGAGACAGAATATTGTCTTTTATGGCGTTAGGTGTGAGGAAGGGGCGGGCGTGCTGGGACTGGCGCCGACGTCGGGCCGGACCTGTTTTGGCTGGCTGGCAACGGGTCACGGCCGTTCTGTGGTGTGGCGCAAGCTTTGAGTGTCAAGCCCGGCTCTGGAAATTACATGGTCTATGCTTAGTTCTGTAACGCAACGAGTCGGACCATTTCAGTAGGTTGCGGTGGTATCGGGACCGACGGTTTTGCGGGTACTTCATGTGGCCCGTCTTCCTGTAGCGTTGGCAGGAATGCTGGGTTGATTGCGGATATTGCTCGGTCGTTGTCTATGGATCTGTGTGGTAACAGAGCGCAATGAAGGTTGCAGCATATCTTTCGAAATGGATCGGGAACCCGTTGGAGTGGACGTCGACCATCAAGGCGTCCGTTCTATCGGCCATGACCTTGGCTCTTCATGGTCATTATGGGATCTGGGCCCATTCTGTGGCGCGGATGCAGGATGCTCATCTCTATGTTGATGTCAGCCAGCTTGAGACCAATGCTCATGTCTATCTATGGCTGGCTTTCGTATCTCTCCTGTGTCTCATGCTTCTGCCGCTGGCGAAGCGAACCCTTGGTGATCACACTTGGTATGAGCACGTAGCGGCGCAGTACTACGCGCTTTCACTCTGCTATGCAAGTTACACCATAGGCACGTTAACGCTCCCCACGGGGGCCGTTTTTACCGGCGCCCCTGTGGTCGGATTTATCCTGTTTAACCGATGGGCCGTGCTGTGGGCATTGGCGACGGCACTGGTCGCGCATATCACGGTCACCTACCTGACGGTACAGGGTTATCTGGAATACGCGCCCATTGTGCGCGGATTTGGTGGTGACGGTGCGCCGCTCTCTGGCTTTTGGGCCATCAATATGTACCTGTTCATGGCGCCTCATTTGCTGACGTTGCTTGCCATTGCCTTCTACGTTCTGCGCCGTTGGCGACGGCGCGAGGAGGAGGTGCGTCTGTTGAGCGTGACGGACGCACTTACCGGGCTGTCAAACCGGCGCAGTATCATGTCTCATCTCAATCGAGAGCAGAATCGCAGTCTGCAGCAGGGGCCTTCGTTATCGATCGTGCTCGTGGATCTGGA
>JAEZAA010000247.1 GCA_023430625.1 Pseudomonadota bacterium | reverse complement strand
CCGTTGGTGTCATAGCCCTTGATCGGCTGTGGTGCGGAAGGGTTGGCGAGATAATAGGCTTCGTCATAGATGTAGCCAAACGCCATGTTGTTGGCCAGGATGTCCGCCATGCCTTCGCGCTCGTCGCCCTCGCGGCTGTAACGGCCCAACTCCAGACGGTCGATGTTGGTCAGCGTCTTGATGTCCATACCCAGGTTGATCCGGGTGTAGGAGAAATTCTTGCCGGAATTGGCCGTTGCCGCTTCGGGATGGTAGGTCTTGTCGATGGAGATATAAGCCTGGCCGGTTACGTCTGCCAATACGGAGTCAGGTACCGGAGTCAGTTCCGCATGAGCCATACAGGACGTAATGACGAGCGAAGAGAGCCAGAGACGCTGTTTTCTCATGAGCACGAGCTTCCTGATTGTTATGGTCCATCATGACAAAGGAAACTCGAGAATCAGACGAAACGATAGGCCGGAACAGGCCTGTCGAGACTCCTCTCGGACTTCTTCCTACAACAGTCACTATGAGTCCGATTGTACCAAGCATCGCCCGGCAAACGAGCATCAAGAGTGGGACCCCGGTCACAGATCAACAATTGATCTAACCGGAGCGCAAACCGGGAGTAGCGAGGTGGGAGCAAGTGCACAAAACAACGGCGAAAGCATGAGGCCGGAGCCATTAAAGGTGGCTCCGGCCTCATACCTGTTAGAACAGATTGCGACCGGGCAGATTGATGTACTCGGTGCGTACGCGATTGGTTCCCAGGATTGCCTCTCCCAGGTTCACCTGAACGTTCCCTTCCGGAATGTTCAGATAAAAGCCGGACGTCACTTTCATGAAGTCATCAACCGTGGGATTTTCCTTGTTGATATCATTCAACCATTCAAGCCGCCCGGCCTCGGTGGAATCATCACCAATGGTCGAGAACGAAAGAAAGGTTCCGCCCGTGGGATTGGTCAGGTAACGCCCGCCGTCCTTCTGGGTGATGGTACCAATGGTGAAACTCTGATACTGCTCAAGATCGAAACAGGACGAGATCCCCAGAATATGACAGTCCTTGTTAATGATGTGAGCGTTATTGCCGGTCCATTCGATGTCATTGCCAATAATATTTAGCGTGTCCATTAACTGCAGAACAGGCTTGGTTATTGCATTTACGTTATTGATATTAAAGGGCTCGCCATTGGGCACGCCGATGTATTCGGCACGGATCGAATCCCGTTGCCCATTCGCATTAATCAGCACTGCCTTGGCCGTAATCGGTGAGCTGGCGACCAAAAGCGACGACAGGTTTGCCAGCAACCTATAGAAGGTCGTCCCGCAGGTTAGCCCCCCACCACAGTAGTTCTTATCGACGAAGTCGCTGGTCAGAGAGGAACCCGTGTCGACAATATCAACCTCCAGATTGCCCGTAAACGTCTGAACGGCGCCGGACAATACCCCCATTGCCTCGCCGAGTCCCATCCGTACACCAACGATCCGGTCGGTGTTCTCGTCATAGGCAAATTCAAGATAGGGATTCTTGATTTCGAACGGCACGATCTCGCCGTCCCGGTACTTGATTGGCGTGCCGTTGGCGTTGTAGCCCTTGATCGGCTGCGCAGCGGAAGGGTTCCGCTCAAAGTAGGCTTGGTCGTAGATATATCCCAGCGCCATGTTGTTGGCCAGGAAATCCGCCATTCCTTCCCGGTCATCGCCCTCGCGTTTGTATCGTCCCAGTTCGACCCGGTCGATATTGGTGAGGGTTTTGATGTCCATCCCGAGATTGATCCGGGTATAGGAGAAATTTTTGTCCGAATTAGGCGCGGAGGCCTCGGGATGATAGGTCTTGTCGATAGAGATATAGGCCTGGCCGGTTATCTGTGCCAGATCGGCATCGTCAACCGGAACCAATTCTGCATTCGCAAACTGCGCCTGCAGACAAGCCAACACCAGGACAGAAGTCCATGAACCTGCCTTGTTTTTATACATCGCGTGCCCTCGGATTACAGCAGCCTCTCATCTAGAGAAGCAAAATTGCCAAGGTAGTCAGCCGCCCGCACGTCCTGGGGCTTATCTCGCGAATCCGCTGCGAATGAAGCGGCAATGGTCAAACCATCGTTTGCCTTTAAAAATTGTAACCGAGTACAGGAAATAAAAATGACGATCGTTTCAAAAATCCACGATGTGCTGACACAAAGAACCGACATAGGATGGTGCGTAACGGCTGTCACGTTTCCCATGCCCGCACAATGTGTTACGTATTACCGACAAAAACTGACAAGATCCTCAAGTTTTCCGAGAAACAGCCCACACCCCCAAGGTCACGTCCCATTTTGACACCCTCTGCGTCCGATAATGACCAGAAGATTCGACGCCAGATGTAGTTACATTAAGTCACATAACAAAGAGCCTTGAGCTCACGCCCAGCCTCCCAACCACCGAACAATAACAATAAGAACACCGTTGAGGAAACCTTGATGCAAACAACAAGCAAGACTCTCGAAGATTCAGCCTCCGACCAGAAAATCGCAACCTCAAAGCAACCCATCTACGCCCGCTACTACCCCGTGAAGAAAATCAGCGTGGTGGATATCCAACAAATGTATGGCGTATTCCAGCGCTACTACGAGCACACCGACGTTGAAACCTTCCTCAAGGATTTGAGCAAAAAAAGCGGCGTCATCCTCATTCGTACCAAGCAGGATGACCGCATCGTGGGCTTTTCCACCATCGTAAGCATGGACATTCCCATCGGCGATAAGATGGGGCGCGGCATTTTCAGTGGCGACACCATCATTGAGCGTGAGTTCTGGGGTACCCGGGCACTTCAGTTTGCATTCTATCGCTACTGCCTGCTGGAAAAAGTTCTCATGGGCCGCCGCCCACTGTTCTGGTTCCTGATCTCCAAGGGCTACAAAACCTACCTGCTGATGGCGAACAACTTCGTGGATTACTACCCCAATCCCGACAGCAAGAACCCGGAACTCAGGGACGTGGTTCGTCTCTATTGCGAAAAGATGTTTCCCGGCCGCTACGATACCAACCGAGAGCTGCTTGATTTTGGCGAGAACGCCCAATGCCTGAAGGGCGACGTGTCCATCATCACCGACGAGTTACGCCAGAAATACCCGAAGATTCACTTCTTCGAATCCCGCAACCCTACCTGGGAACAGGGTACGGAGTTGCCCTGCGTTGGCGTTATTCAGTGGAAACTCGCACTTAACTTCGTGGTCAAGGCCCTGCGCAGCCCCTTCACCACACAAGCACGGCAAGCACGGGTGGCAAAATGAAAGCTCTACGCGCGCTTGGGCATCCGTTGGCACGCATTGCCGTGCAGCCCAGCCGATTCGCATTCCTGGGATCGCAATCCCGGCTCGAAGAGGTTCAGCGGGGCCAACTGGCAAGCCTGCTCAAGCTGCTGGAAGGCGTGCCCGAGTTGCGCCAGAAAGGTCTTTCCAGCCGCTGGCGGTGGGAAGACTTTGCCCAGGCAATGCCCGTCACCACCTACCATGACTGGGCGGAGGCCATCACCGCACAGAAGGCTGGCAGCGGTCGCCAGCTGATCAACTCACCGGTACAGCGCTACCAGCCGACCAGTGGCTCGACCTCGGCGGTCAAATGGATTCCCTACACCAAGCGTTTTCTGCACGAACTGGACGCCGCCATCTGCCCTTGGATGGGCGATCTCTACAAACGCTTCCCCAAAGCTCGTCAGGGTGTTCATTACTGGTCCCTGTCCTGGGTGCCGACGGAAATGCGTGCCCAGACCCAGGGCCATATCAACGACGACATGAAACTGCTTTCGTTTGGCAAACGCTGGCTGATTGGCGCCACCCAGGCCGTTCCTGACCAGGTGTCGCTGGCTGAAACTTCCGATCACTCATTCTTCGCCAACGTCGCCTATCTTGCCTCCCGTCAGGATCTTGCCGCCATTTCCATCTGGAGCCCGACCTTTGGATTGGGTCTGATGGAGAAAATGTCCATGTGGCGCGAAACCCTGGTCGAAGTGCTGCGCACCGGCCGCTGGGACGCCTACAGCAACGCCCTCGACTTCCTGCCCTGCCCCCGTTCCGAGGCTGCGGCGGCCTTGCTATCCTCCTGGAATGGCGCCATCACCGCGGACTTCTTCCGCGAACTTTGGCCCCAATTGGCGCTGGTCAGCTCCTGGGACACCGCATCCTCCACCGCCTGGGCGGCCCGTCTCCAGGAACTGCTGCCGCACGCAGCCTTCCAGGGCAAAGGTCTCTGGGCGACCGAGGGCGTCATCACCTTCCCTCAGGGTGATCGCCATGTACTGGCGGCCCGCTCCCACGTCTATGAATTCGAAGATGTAAGCAGCGGCCGCATTCTGCCGCCCTGGCAACTGGAACAGGGCCAGGAAGTCATCCCCCTGATGTCCACCGGAAGCGGGTTACTGCGTTACAAGATGAGCGATGTGGTCCGGGTTGATGGTTTTATGGGCCA
>JAEZAA010000226.1 GCA_023430625.1 Pseudomonadota bacterium | reverse complement strand
CGGCCCCAATGCGGTCGATATTCGGGTGCTGCAGAACTGCGCGGCGGTTTCGGCCATGTCCCATGCGCCCTTTGTGGCCGCCGCTGGTGCCCAGTTCTTCGGGCTGGATTCATTCGAAGGGTTGCCCAACCTCAAGGAGCTGCACTCCATCTTCGAGGGTCCGCAATATGCCAAGTGGCAGAGTTTCCGCGAATCCGAAGACGCGAAATACGTTGGCCTCACCATGCCACGTTTTCTGCTGCGCCAACCCTATCATCCGGAGCACAACCCGGTGCGGGCGTTTGAGTACCGCGAAACGGTGGAGACGAGCCACGCCAACTATCTGTGGGGCAACACCGCGTTTGCCTTCGCCTCCCGCCTGACCGACAGCTTTGCCAAGTACCGCTGGTGTCCGAATGTGATCGGTCCCAAGAGCGGTGGTGCTGTCGAAGATCTACCGCTGCATTTCTATGAATCCATGGGCGAGATCGAGACCAAGATTCCGACCGAGATCCTGATTTCGGACCGGCGCGAGTATGAGCTGGCGGAAGAAGGCTTTATCCCGCTGACCATGCGCAAGGGCAGCGACAACGCTGTGTTCTTCTCAGCCAACTCGGCAATGAAGGCGAAACTGTTCGGCAACAACGAGAGCGGCAAGCAGCAGGAGCTGAATCACCGCCTGAGCACGCAGTTGCCCTATATGTTCATCGTCAATCGGGTCGCCCACTACCTCAAGGTGTTGCAGCGGGAAAATCTCGGCAGTTGGAAGGAGCGTACCGATATTGAGCGCGAGCTCAACACCTGGCTCAACGGCTATATCGCGGATCAGGAAAATCCGAGTCCGATGGTACGAAGCCAGCGCCCCTTGCGAGCCGCGCGGGTACGGGTGGAGGACGTGGAAGGTCAGCCGGGCATCTATCGTATCGGCCTGGCCATCAAGCCACACTTCAAGTACATGGGCGCCGATTTCGAGCTGTCGCTGGTCGGCAAGCTGGAAAAATCCTAAGAGGCAGGTGATTGTGGGGCGCGTCAGGATGGGAAACTTTCCGGGCGCCTCCCGTCTGTCTTTCAGGCGGATTAATGGATTCGCGTTCACCTCTGTAGTCAGGAATGCAGCCAGGGATGTCTATGAGGCGTGCTCAAGGTGTATTGAGTCGGGTAAGTCAAGGGCAGTTGAAGGGGCCCTACAGTCGTCATCTGGATGAAGAATCCTATGCGGACTCGATTCGGCAGAATATCGAACGCATGTTGAATGTGCGTCAGGGAAGTCTCGCGCATATGCCAGATTTTGGCCTGCCGGACTTCAATGATCTGATCTTTGAGTTTCCCGATGCCTTGCTGCAGCTCGTGCGCGCCGTTGAGAGTTACCTGCTGACATACGAGCATCGTTTGACCAACGTGGAGGTTGGCTTCGATCATCCAAACTCCGATCCCTTGGTCGTCAAGTTGCGGATTCAGGCAGAGTTCGTGGTGCCCGGCGGTGGTCCAAGGCGGCTGGTGTTTTCCACGATCCTGACCGGCTCCGGGCAGGCTTACGTGCCGAGGCCGGCATGACATACGAGGACTATTTTCTCCAGGAACTCTCATCGCTACGGGAGCTGGGGCGGGAGTTTGCCGAGTACCACCCCCGGCTGGCGCCGTTTCTGTCCGCAGAGGCCCAGGATCCGGATGTTGAGCGCCTGCTGGAAGGCTTCGCCTTTCTAGGGGCGCGTCTGCGCCAGACCATTGAGGATGAGTTCCCCGAGCTGTCCCACAGCTTGCTTCGGGTGCTTTGGCCCCATGTTCTGCGTCCGGTTCCTTCTCTGACCACGGTGGAATTCCGGCCGTTGCCCTCGTTGTCGCAGAGACAACAGATTCCCGGCGGGACCTCCATGGCATCGCGGCCGGTGCAGGGAACCCGGTGTCGATTCCGGACGTGCGCGCCTGTCGATGTATACCCGATTCGATATGATGGGCTGGAGGTGGTTCGCCAGGCCCGCTCCACGCTGTTGCGGTTGAGCTTGAGTCCCCTGGGCCAGAGTCATTGGGCCAGCATGGGATTGGATAAGTTGCGTCTGCACCTGCATGGCGACGTGAAGCTTTCCTACAGCTTGTACTGGATGTTGTTGAGCAAAAAATTGGAGATTCGTCTCTGGTTGCGCTCCGAGCAGGGGGATCGCGTGGCGGTGCCGCTCAGTCGGGCCTTAACGCTGACCGCAGGTGGCTTCGACGAGAAAGAGGCGCTACTGCCTCACCAGCAAGAGCTCTTTTCCGGGTTTCGCCTGTTGCATGAGTATTTCTGTTATCCGGAAAAGTTTCTGTATGTGGATCTGTGTGGGCTGGCGGCGCTGGAAGACGCCATGGCCGCCCAACCGGCACTGGCCGAGCATTCGGAGTTGGAAATCGAGCTGGCATTAAACGCCGATCTTCCTGCGTATCTGACCCCCAAGCAGGAGAATATCCGACTCTTCTGCACACCGGCGGTCAACCTGTTTTCCTGGGAGGCTCGCCCGCTGGAGGTGGATCATCGCCAGCATGAGTATCGCCTGATTCCCGAGGGGCAACCTCGCGACCACTACGACATATATTCCGTCGATCAGGTGAGTGCCTGGGGCCACCGCGATCGTCAGCAGCGCTCCTATTTTTCCTACGACTCCTTTGCTTTTTACCGCCAAGGTAGTGAGGAAGCAACGCGCCTGTTCTGGCAGAAGCTCAAGCCTTCGGTTATTTCCCATTACGGCTACGATGTTTATCTGTCGTTTCTCGACCAGGGTGGGCTCAGCGCGACGAATGGCGATCCGGCTTGGCCACAACGGGAGACTGTCTCAACGCGCCTGACTTGCACCAACCGGGCGCTGGCGGTTGAGCTGGCATTGGGGGATGTCGATCAGGCGCAGGCGGATACGCCGGAGTATGTGGAGTTTCGCAACATATCCGCCGTGACGCCTTGCCTGTTTCCGGTGCAGGACATCCGGCCCTTGTGGCAGGTATTGACGTATCTGTCTCAGAATTATCGAACCCTGGCGGATATCTCTGCGCTGCGCAGCCTGATGGCCGCGCTCGATGTGCGGGGGCATTACGACCGGCAGCACTCACAGGCATCCAGGCTGAAACGGGATGCCCTGACCAAGGTTGAGGTGGAGCCGGTCAACCGCCTGTTGCAAGGCGCTTTATGGCGCGGCGTTAAAATCCGCATCACCCTGCAGGAAGATCATTTTCTGGGCGAGGGCGACCTGTTTCTGTTTGGCTCGGTGCTAAACGAACTGTTCGCCTGCACCGTGCCGCTGAATAGTTTTCATGAGCTGGAATTGGTCGGCACTCTTAAGGGAGTTTTTCATAAATGGCAGTCCAGGCCGGGGCGGCAGTCGCTGGTATAACGGGATCCCGACAGGCTGTAGACGGAACCTGTATGACGTCGAATCGGCCCTCGGAGAACCAATCCAAGGCAAGCATGGCCAGCCTGAAACAGGAGCTGTTGACGGCCGGGCCGCGCTACAGTGTGATCCAACTGGTTCGCCTGCTGGCACGCTGGAGCGAGCAGGAGACTGGCGTGGATACGCCCAAGATCCTGTTTCGCCCCATGGCCTCACTGGCCTTTCAGGCAGCGGAAGTATCCGTGGTTTGGCAGGAGCGGGCGAACGGCCCGGACCTGCTGATTGTGGAAACGCCCTGGCTCGGACTCTACGGGCCCGCCACGCCCTTGCCCCTGTATTACACCGAGGATCTCCTGGATGATCAGGTCGAAACGCAGGTGTTGCGGGGCTTTCTGGATGTGTTCAATCATCGGGCCCATGAACTGCTGAGCCGGATCTGGGAGAAGTACCGCTGTCATCTACGCATGCGCGCCACGGCCGATGATCCGGTTACCGAGCAGTTGGCGTCACTGGCTCGCCTGAGTGAGCGTGATGGCTATCGGTTTCGTCACGTGGATCGCCGCCGGTTGTTGCCACTGACCGGACTGCTTTCCTTTGGCGTCGCTTCGGCGCGTGTGATGGAGCGGGTGCTAAGGGATTATTTCAACCTCCCCGGGCTTCATGTGCGGGAGAACCTGGTGACACGCGCGGAAATTCCCGAAGACCAGCGTAATGGCCTGGGGCTGGCCAATGCCAGCCTCGGTGACGATCTTGCGCTCGGCACCACGATTCTTGATTGTTCCAGCCAATTCGAGATCCGGGTGGAGCAGGTGGATCTCGCCACGGCGCTGGCGTTTCATCCGGGGCGGGAGGCACATAAGGCATTGCTGGAGCTGGTGGACTTTCTGGCGCCAAGCGCACTGGATGTGCGCCTTTGTTTTCAGGTGGAGTCGGACTCCATTCCATTGTGTCAGTTGGGGCAGGATGAGGTGCGGCTGGGCCTCAGCAGCCAACTGGGGCGGGGGGAGACGCAATACGTGGAGCTTTTGTACTGAACTCGCGGATTCAGCTTGATCTGACCCGGCGACCAGCCCTGCCGGTTTGGTCCTCTCGTTCAAGCTGCCTTTCAGAGAGCACCTAAGTGTAAACCTTCTGCCACCTATGCCCGGCCCCCTCTCAATAATGAGGTGGTGGTACTTCCTGCTGCAGATCCCGGATCATGGTTTGGTTGTTCTGCATCTGTGCACGTAACTCCTGAACCAGTCGTTGCAGTTTTTCGAGCTCGAACTGTTGGCGTGCAATGGTATCGCTCAGGCTCAGGATGGTGTCTTCCTGGAAGGCAACCTTGGTCTCGAGATCGATAAGGCGTTGTTCAGTCGTCATGGTTATTCCTTAATGGGGCTGATGAGGAAGAGTCGCTGGTTCCAATGGAATTGTTGGCGCAACGGAGCTTGCCTGAGGCTGACCGCTCTGCAGAATTGGAAAAGGCGTCATGAAATCTATTATTTGCTATCATTAATGCGCTGGTTCGCGTCAAGTTAAAAGACGTTCATTTCCGGCTTCACGTCAGGGCAAGCCAACAGCCGTGGTTGCTTCTTCTTCAATCTGGCTATTTTGAGCAGCCGATATTTCAGGTTCTGACGATTTTCACAACCGGTTATAAAAATAGAGATAGGGTCAATGAGAACAGATCATTTTACAAGACAACTAACAATTTCCGTCGTCGTAGCATTACTGCTTCCCATTTTGTTTGGCGCAATAGCCTTTCAGGTACTGGGTGATAACCTGCAGTTTAACGTGGATGGCGTGCAAGATCAGAACGGTTTGGCATGGGGACTGGGCGTATTGAGCACAGGCCCCGGCCTGGCGTTATTCGGTCTGGCATTTGTGGCTTTTCTGCTGGCCGCCATGTTGCCGACGATGCTGATGAAAAACAATGGCGGTGCGGTGGAGGATGCCGAGCCGGATGCCAACGATACGCGCGAAACCGGCACGGTGAAGTGGTTCAATGTCAGCAAGGGGTTCGGCTTCATCACCCGTGATGCTGGCGACGATATTTTTGTGCACTTCCGCTCCATCCGGGGCCAGGGGCATCGCTCGCTGCGCCAGGGCCAGCGAGTACGCTTTGCCGTTCGTGAGGGCGACAAGGGCTTACAGGCCGAGGATGTATCGATCATCGCAGGCTAACTGCTATCGGCGACCTGCGATTGATGCACAGAAAAGCGCCGGCAATATGCCGGCGCTTTTTATTGTCTTGCGGTTGGTACGCTCAGGCCTGTGATCAGGCTGTGGGTGCTGCCAACAACCGAACCAGAACCTGTTCGTAAATCTCCGAGAGCTGATCCAGGTCGGCGGCTGATACCTGTTCATCCACCTTGTGAATCGTCGCGTTCACCGGGCCGAGCTCCACTACCTGCGCGCCAGTCGGAGCGATAAAGCGGCCATCGGAGGTGCCGCCGGACGTTGACAGCTCCGTGGTGCGCCCGGTCACTGCGGTAATGGCGTCTGCCACCGCGTCCACCAGCTGTCCCCGAGGTGTCAGGAATGGCAAACCGCTGAGGCTCCAGTCCAGGGTGTAGTCGAGCCCATGACGTTGGAGGATTTCCTCCGTCCGATCTTTCAGGTCATCCGCCGTGACTTCGGTGGAGAAACGGAAGTTGAACAGGATATCCAGCTCACCCGGGATCACGTTGGTGGCACCGGTGCCACCGTGAATATTGGAAATCTGGAAGCTGGTCGCAGGGAAAAACTCATTGCCCTGGTCCCAGACTTCCTGGCTTAGCTCCACCAGGGCTGGGGCCGCCAGGTGAATCGGGTTGGCCGCCAAATGGGGATAGGCCACATGACCCTGTATGCCCTTGATGCGCAGGCGAGCACCAAGTGATCCACGGCGGCCGTTCTTGATCACGTCGCCAACCTGATGGGTGCTGGATGGTTCGCCCACGATGCACCAGTCGATGCGCTCGTTGCGCTGGGTCAGGTGTTCCACCACTTTGACGGTACCATTGACCGCCACACCTTCCTCGTCGCTGGTGATCAAAAACGCGATGGAGCCCTGGTGATCAGGATGACTCGCCACGAAGCGTTCGCAAGCCGTAACGAACGCCGCGAGACTGCCCTTCATGTCGGCGGCACCACGTCCCAGCAGCATGCCGTTCTCGATCCGTGGCTCGAAAGGGGGATTCTGCCACTGCTCTTCCGGACCCGTGGGAACCACGTCCGTATGCCCGGCGTACGCGAGCAGAGGCCCCGTGCTGCCACGCCGTGCCCAGAAGTTTTCCACATCGCCAAACCGCAAGCGCTCCACCTTGAAGCCAATGGCTTCAAGCCGGCGGATCATCAGATCCTGACAGCCATCATCGGTCGGCGTGACCGAACGTCTGCGAATCAGGTCGCAGGCCAGCTCAAGGGTGGGAGACAGGGCCGTGGTAGGACTCATCGAAGGCGACTCATGAAGGAATGTGGTTAAGGGAAGTTCAATGCCTAAGTCGTTCGCTGGCTGCCGCGGATTGCAGCAGCCAGCGGATGCGTTACTGATTGGCGTGAAGCGCGGCGTTGAGCTGAATGGCGGCGCTATGCACCTTGCATTCAACCTGACCGTTCGTCGAATTGCGGCGGAACAGGAGATCGCTCATGCCAGCCAGATCCCGCGCCTTGACGGTCTTGGTGGGATTGTTCTGCTCGTCCACCAACACAACCTTGGTGCCCGCCGTCACATACAGGCCGGCTTCAACCTTGCAGCGATCACCGATGGGAATGCCGATACCGGCGTTCGCGCCGATCAGGCTCTCCTTGCCAACGGAAATGACGATGTTGCCACCGCCGGACAAGGTGCCCATGGTGGAGCAGCCACCGCCCAGATCCGCGCCTTCGCCGATGACGACGCCGGCGGAGATACGGCCTTCGATCATGGAGGTGCCCAGGGTGCCGGCATTGAAGTTGACGAAGCCTTCATGCATGACCGTGGTGCCTTCGCCCAGGTAGGCGCCCAGACGAATACGGGCGGCATCGGCGATCCGTACGCCTTTGGGCACCACGTAATCGGTCATCTTGGGGAATTTGTCCACGGAGAAGACTTCCAGCAGACGGCCTTGGATGCGGGCCTCGATTTGGCGGGAGGGCAGCTCTTCCAGATCGATGGCACCTTCACTGGTCCAGGCGACGTTGGGCAGCAGGCCAAACATGGCCTCCAGATTCAGGCTGTGGGGCTTGCACAGACGGTGCGATAACAGGTGCAGCTTGAGGTAGACCTCGGGCGTGGAGCTGGGCTTTTCGTTGGTCTCCAGCACCGTCACGACCAGGGGGCGCTCACTGCGAGCCAACTGGGCCGCTGCGGTTGCCTGCTCGCCGATGAGCTTCTCGCTGAGTGACAGCATTTGGGCCTTGCTGACCGCAATGGCCTGGTTACCCCGGTCGTAGCCCAGCACTTGCTGAACCGCCGTGACCAGCGCGGTGTCCGGCGCCAGAATGGGGTTTGGATAAAAGACTTCCAGCCACTGGCCTTTTGCGTTTTGGGTACCTACACCCAGGGCTAATGCAAATGTCATAACTAATCCTGTCTTGCGTTGCGATGTCGTTAAATTACGGTGTCGTTAAAAGCTTTCGGTGTCGCCGGAACAGTGCCTCGCCTTAGAGGCCGAAGTGGGCCCGGTAGCTGGCATCGGAAAAGCCCAGAAGCTGGCGCTCACCTTCTATCAACAGGGGGCGCTTGATGATCGAAGGGTTGTCGAGCATCAAGGCCCGGGCCGAGGCTTCGTCGATGTGTTCGCGGATTTCCTCTGGCACTTTCCGCCAGGTCGTACCCCGGCGGTTCAACAGCGCATCCCATCCCAGGGTTTGGAGCCAGCCATCCAACAGCGTAGGGTCGAGGCCTTGCTTCTTGTAGTCATGAAACTGATAGGCAATGCCCTGGGTGTCCAGCCAGGTCCGGGCCTTCTTGATGGTGTCACATTGGCTGATGCCGTACATCGTCAGCAAAGGTTTACTCCATTTCAGAGGCGGATTGCCATACAGGCTCCGCGATTAACGTGAAGGCCCATAACTCGCTCGTAGAGAAGCGAGTGCCTTTACAGGGTTTCGATAAAATGGCGGATACGTCGGGCCGCTTCAACGCATTCATCCATGGAAGCCACCAGTGCCATGCGGCAGTGGTTTGCACCTGGATTGCTGCCCTGTACGGCGCGCGACAGGTATTGGCCCGGCAGAACCGTGACGTTCTGGCGGGCGAAGAGTTCACGGGCAAACCGTTCGTCATCGATCGGGGTTTGTGGCCACAGATAGAAGCCTGCATCGGGGCGGCTAACCTGCAACACGCCGTCCAAAATCGAAAGCACGGCGTCGAACTTGGCCCGGTAAATCGCCCGATTCTCGATCACATGTGCTTCGTCATTCCAGGCTGCCGCACTGGCCGCCTGTACATGCAGCGGCAGAGCACAGCCGTGATAGGTCCGGTACTTCAGGAACGAAGCGAGGATGTTGGCGTCGCCGGCGACAAAGCCTGAGCGCAGGCCTGGCAAGTTGGAGCGCTTGGAAAGGCTGTGAAAAACAACGCAGCGTTCATAGCCGTCGCGGCCCATGGCGGCGCAGGCCTGCAGCAGTCCCACCGGCGGGGCGGATTCATCGAAATAAATTTCCGAGTAACACTCGTCGGATGCGATCACGAAGTCATGACGGTCGGCCAGTTCGATCAGGCGCTGCAAGGTGGCCTGAGGAATCACCGCACCCGTCGGATTGCCGGGGCTGCAGATAAAGAGGACCTGGCAGCGTGCCCAAACGTCGTCAGGAACCGCATCAAAGTCCGGCAAATAGCCAGTGGCTTGGGTACAGGGAAGAAACCAGGGTTCGGCACCGGCCAGGAAGGCGGCGCCTTCGTAGATCTGGTAAAAAGGATTCGGCATCAGCACCAACGGCTTGCTGCTGCGATCCACAACGGCCTGCAC
>JAEZAA010000158.1 GCA_023430625.1 Pseudomonadota bacterium | reverse complement strand
CCGGGGCCCCGGCACGGGTTCGCGCATCTCGGTGCCGGTGATCAACATCCACAAGACCCGCCTGAACGATCCGAACATGTGGTTCATGGGCACCAACGACCAGCCCGGCGATTACCGTCACTCTGGCTGTGCCAGCTGTCACGTGGTCTACGCTAATGACCGTGATGCGCGCCATTCTGGCCCTTACGCCAAGTTTGGCCATCGCGGCATGACCCAGACGTCGGACCCCACCATTCCGCAAGGCGAGGAGGGGCATCCGCTCAAGCACAGCTTTACCCGCAGTATTCCCACCAGCCAGTGCATGATCTGCCACATGCACCAGCCCAACATGTTCATGAACAGTTTCCTGGGCTACACCATGTGGGACTACGAGTCCGACGCGCCTTCCATGTGGCCCAAGCAGCAGAAGTATCCGACCGATGCCGAGGCCCGCGAGATTCTCAACCGCAACCCGGAAGGCGCCGCGATCCGCGGCAACTGGGGCGACAAGGAGATGCTGCGCAAGGTCGCCGACATGAACCCTGAGCTGAAGGACACCCAGTTCGCCGACTACCACGGCCACGGATGGAACTTCCGCGCCATCTTCAAGCGCGACCGCAAGGGTAACCTGCTGGATGCCGAAGGCCAGAAAGTCGCTGATGATGATCCCGACAAGTTCAAAAAAGCGGTGCACATGTCCTCCATTCACGTGGACGTGGGCATGCACTGTGTCGACTGTCACTTCAGCCAGGACAGCCATGGCAACGGCCACATTCAGGGCGAAGTGGCCGCCGCGGTTGAAATCGACTGCGTGGATTGCCACGGTTCCGCCAAGAAGTACCCGAACCTCTTCACCTCCGGCCCAGCGGCCTTGGATGGTGGCCAGGACCTGAGCCTGATCCGCAACCCGGATGGTAAAAAGCGCTTTGAATGGGTCGACGGCAAACTGATCCAGCGCTCGGTGGTGACGCCGGGCCTGGAGTGGGAAGTCTCGCTGGTGAAAGACAGCGTTAACCCCAATCATCCCCAGTACAACGAGAAAGCGGCCCGTTCCAAGCTCATGAGCAAGGACACCAGCACTCAGAAATGGGGACCGGATATTCCGGCGTCCGAGCTGGCCCACAACGACGAAGAACTGGAGTGCTACAGCTGCCACACCTCCTGGACCACCAGCTGCGGTGGCTGTCACTTGCCCATCGAAGCCAACTGGAAAACCGAGCGCCACCACTACGAGGGCGGCGAGACCCGCAACTACGCCACCTATAATCCCCAGGTGGCGCGCGATGAGATCTTCATCCTCGGCAAGCGCGAGCCCTCCAGCGGAGCCCGCGTGGCGCCGGTGCGCTCCACCTCGGCGCTGGTGCTGTCGTCCACTAACGCCAACCGGGAAAAGATCTACATCCAACAGCCGCCCATTGCGGCCAGCGGTTACAGCTCACAGGCGTTCAACCCCCATTATCCGCACACGGAGCGCAAGACCGAGACCAAGATGTGCTCGGACTGCCACCTGTCCGAGGCCAACGACAACAACGCCATCATGGCCCAGACCCTGGGGCATGGGACACAGTTCATCAACTTCATCGGCTACAACGCCTGGGTCGGTACCGAGAACAGCGTGACGGCGGTGCAGGTGACCGAGTGGGATGAGCCCCAGGCGGTGATTGGCAGCTATTTGCAGCGCTACGCCTACCCGGACTGGTACCAGCTGCATCTGGACCGCGACCGCAAACTGCCCACCGGCCACGAACACGCCAGTGGCCCGGCCAGCTGTGTCCAGTTGCGGGGCGAGTACCTGTACGTGGCGGAAGGCAAGAACGGGTTCCGCGCCTATGACGTGGCGAGCATTTCCAACAAGGGCGTGTCCCAGAAGATCATCAGCGCGCCATTCAGCCCGCTCGGCCAGGACGCGCGGGTGAAGAGTGCGGACGCCAGCTGCGTGGTGCTGGCCACCACCCAGCCGGTGCAGCCTTCGCGCAATCAGGGTGAGTTGATGCGGGTGACCAACCAGGAGCAGCCCATGCACCCGGTCTATACCTATGCCTTCGTGACCGACCGCGAGGAAGGTCTGATCCTGGTGGACATTGACACCCTCCATGACGGCGAGCCGCGTAACAACAACCTGGAACGGGCGCTGACCTGGAACCCCGATGGAGTACTGACCGGTGCCCGCTATATGGAGATGGGCGGCTATTACGGCTACATCCTCACCGACCAGGCCCTGGTGGTGGTGAATCTGGATAACCCGCTGGCGCCCAAGGTAACCAGCCAGATTCCGCTCAATGATCCGCGCGGGGTGGATCTCCAGTTCCGCTACCTGTTCGTGACCGACGCCGAGGGACTGAAGGCCATCGACATCACTCATCCCGAGCAGGCGCGTCTGGTGCCGAATAACAGCATCAGCCTGAACAACGCGCAGCGGGTCTTCGTCTCGCGCACCTATGCCTACGTGGCGGCGGGTGCCGATGGCCTGGTGATCGTGGATGTCGAGAAGCCCGAGCAGATGAAGGAATACCAGCGCTTCACCGCCGGTGGTGCCATTCAGGATGCTCGTGACCTGGTGGTGGCCACCACCAATGCCTCGCTGTTCGCCTACGTGGCGGACGGCAAGGGCGGACTCAAGGTGATTCAGCTCACCGCGCCCGACACCCAGCCCAAGTTCTACGGCTTCAGCCCCGAACCCAAGCCCCAGCTGATCGCCCACTATGCCACCAGCGGGCCGGCGCTCAGCCTGTCGCAAGGCCTGGAGCGGGATCGGGCAGTGGACGAGACCGGCGGCCAGGTGGCGGTGTTCGGACGGCTGGGCTCGCGCCCCTTCAACCTGGAAGAACAGATCCGGATGTACCTGAATAAGGAAGGTAAGCCATGGTTCGTGCGGGATTAATTCTCTCGGCGCAGTTGTTCAATCTGCTGGTGTTCAATCTGCTGGCATTCAGCGGCCTGGCGCGAGCTGAAATCCCGCCGTTGCCGCAGCACGCCGACGCGACTCATCTGGGTGTGGCGAGCTGCGCCTCGTCCGTCTGTCACGGCGCCATCAACCCCAAGGAAGATGGCAACGTGCTGCAGAACGAGTATCGCACCTGGTCCCAGTACGACCGCCACGCGCGGGCCTATAAGACCCTGTTGAGCGATGCGTCCAAGGCGATGGCGAAGAAACTCGGCCTGGAAGCTGCCCATACCGCCAAGGTCTGTCTCGACTGCCATACGGACAACGTGGCCGCGGGCAAGCGCGGCACCCGTTTCCAATTGAGCGACGGCATTGGCTGCGAGGGCTGCCATGGTGGCGCGGAGAAGTGGATCAAATCCCACACCGAGCCCAGCACCACCCATGCCCAGAATGTTGCAGCCGGACTCTATCCTACGGAAGATCCCCATGCCCGGGCCGAGCTCTGTTTGTCCTGCCATCTGGGCACCAGCGAGAAACTGGCCAGCCACGACATCATGGGCGCTGGCCACCCACGGCTGTCGTTCGAGCTGGACACCTTTACCGTGCTCCAGCCCGAGCACTACAAACTCGATGACGACTACCGCAAGCGCAAGGGCCCCGTCACGCCGCCTCAGGTGTGGCTGGCCGGCCAGTTGCGCACGGCCGAGCAGACCCTGGAACTGTTGGCCTCCGGCCGTTTCCACGATGGCGGCATGTTCCCCGAGATCAGTTTCTACGACTGTCACGCCTGCCACCATCCCATGAACCAGCTGCGCTGGCAGCCCGGCGATGGCTTGAAACCCGGCGCTCTGCGGCTGAACGATGCCAGCCTGCAACTGACGGCAATCCTGCTGACTGTGTTGGCGCCGGATCAGTCCGGCCCCTGGCGCGACGCTATGATCGCCCTGCAGCGCGCCGGCCAGAAGAGCCCGGCCGCCGTCGGCCAACAGGCACAGGCCATGATCCAGCAGCTCAAGCCCTGGTTGAAGCTGGCCGACCAGCCTTTGACTCGCGCCCAGCAGGCCGGTGTGGCCAAGGCCCTGTTGCGCGAAGGCGCCCGTGGCACCCTGCGGGACTACACCAGTGCCGAACAGATGGTGATGGGCGTGGCGCTCATGATCACCAGTCTGGGGCTGGACAAGTCCATGAACAACAGTCTGGACACACTCTACCAGGCACTGGAAGATGAACACCGTTTCGATCCCGGTCGTCTGAGCAAAGTGGCCGGGCAAGTACAAGCCGATCTGGAACGTCGCCTATGAGTCAAGCTCCGAAGGAACAGGAAGTGACCCGCCGCGCGGTGGCCCGCACCAACGCGGGCCGCGTGCGCAGCCAAAACCAGGATGCGTTCAAGCTGGACGATGCCGCCGGTCTCTGGATTGTTGCCGACGGCATGGGTGGCAACCGGGGAGGGGAGGTCGCCAGCCGTCTGGCCTGTGACCGCATCCATGAAGAAGTTGCTAAGGGCGAAGGACTCGACGCGGCGATTCGCGCGACCCATGACGAGTTGCTGCATTACAGCCAGGAGCATCCCGATGTGCAGGGGCTGGGCACCACCCTGGTGGTCGTGCAGGAACTACCGAGAAAACAGAGCTATCGCCTGTACTGGGTTGGCGACAGCCGCATTTATCTGTGGCGCGACAACCGCCTGACCCAGCTGAGCGAAGACCACGGCGTGGTTCAGCGCCTGGTGAAAGCCGGCAAGATCACCGAAGCCCAGGCCCGCGTGCACCCGCAGCGCCATGTGATTACCTCCTGCCTGGGCGGCGATTTACCCACCGAACTGGAAGTGGGCGCCCGGCTGGAAACCTGGCGTCGGGGCGACCGCCTGCTGCTGTGCAGCGACGGTCTGACCGACGAACTGGAGGACGCCAAGCTCAATGCTATTCTTTGTCAGCATTCAGATGACGCCGCCTGTGCTGACGCCCTGATGAAGGCCGCGCTCGATGCGGGCGGCCGCGATAACGTTAGCGTCGTGCTGATCAGCGCACCGGAAAACGCCAAACCGCCAGCTGGCCGCATTCGCAATGTCTTGAGCCTTGTGGGCTTTGGCTTCGTCGGAGCCGGCGTTGCGCTTGGTCTTATTCTGCTCGCGAAATACTTGAAACCCTGATTTTGGAAGGACTGCACCATGGCTGATATGAACACCACCCAAATGCGCGACACGCCCAGCGAGATCCGGCTGATCGCGCCCGACGGCACCGCCCAAGTGATCGACCGGCCCATGGTCGCGGGCCGCAGTGCCGAGTCGGATTTGGTGGTCAAGGCAGACTTCGCCTCCCGCCGCCACGCCCAGCTCACCCCGGGCGACGGCGGCCTGCAGGTGGCGGACCTGGGTTCCTCCAACGGCACCTACCACAACGGCGAGCGCAAGGAGAGCTTCACCGCCCGCCACGGCGATACCATCGACTTCGACACCGCCCGCTACCGGGTGGAAATCATCGTCGCCGGTGCCAGTGCGCCTGCCGTTGACCCGGATGTAACGCGCCTTAACATCACCCCAACGCCAAGCGGCGCCCAAGTGCCGCAAGCGGAACCGGCACCTCAACCTGAACCGGCGTCCAAACCAGCCGCGCAACCGGAGCCTCCTGCCCAGGCAGCTCCCAAGGCTGAACGCGCCTGGTGGGAGACCTCCAGCGAAGGCCCGGACCGCACTCAGCTGATCCAGCCCGGCAGCGCCCTGAATGCCGAGATGACCCAACTGCTCAGCATCGGCGCGGCCGACAAACCCCGCCTAGTGGGCAAAAGCGGCACCTACGCCAGCAAGATCTTTGACCTGAAGGAAGGCAAGACCGTCATCGGCCGCGATGCCCAGTGCGATATCGTGCTGGACGACGCCGGTGTCTCCACCAAACACGCACAACTGGTCAACGACGGCGGTGCCTGGAAACTGGTGAATCTGCTGGCCTCCAACGGCACTTTCGTGAACGGCGAGCGGATTCAGACGGCCTATCTCAACAGCGGCGATGAAATCAGATTTGGCGCCTTGCCCTTTATGTTTCAGTTGCCGGAAGGGCAGGTGAAGCAGACGGCACAGCCTGCGGCGGGTAAAGCGGCTGTGGTGACTGAGTCTGGCTCAGGGAAGAAAGGATTGATCGCTGTGGCTGTTGGGTTTGTGGTGGTGTTGGGGGTTGCGGCTTGGGTGTTGTTGTAGGCTGAGGAATTCTGTTTTTAGGAGAGAAGTGAGATCTCTATGGTGAAATTGGAGTGCGGATACTCCCTGTAGAGATCTCTCGGTACTTCAGGAATTGGAAACCATACGAGGCTACCTACGGAATGCTTAACTGGTTGATCGCATCTTTGCACCTCATCGCCTTAGGGATCGGTCTCGGCGCAATCACCGTTCGCGCGTTAGCACTAAGAGGCAATCTACAAACCGAGCAGTTATCTCGGGTCCTTCTGGCAGATACACTCTGGGGTATCGCCGCGCTCCTATGGATTTCCACTGGCCTCTGGCGGGCATTCGGCGGTCTGGAAAAAGGCACTGACTACTATCTGGCCAACCATGCCTTCCACGCCAAGATGGGGCTTCTGGTGCTCATCCTCCTACTGGAGCTATGGCCTATGATCACCTTAATCCGTTGGCGCATTGCCCGGCTGCGCGGGCAGTTAATTGATCTTGCACCAGCGGCGGCGATGGCTCGGATTAGTATGGTTCAGGCTGTGCTTGTGGTGGGGATGGTTTTTGCGGCAACTGCGATGGCTCGGGGATTGGGCTTTTAGCGGCGATTCTGCCTCCAGCCTCGTCTTCGAATTCGTCAACCAAGGAGGTGAGTCCCGTCACTCTTTAAGTTAGTGATCGTTGACATGGCTGGCTCTAAAAACTTCAATGTGCCGGCCACACAATAAGTACAAGGAATAGTTTATGAATCGATCAGGGCTTCGGCAGGCTGCTGCCACGACCTGTGCCGCTATGGCTCTTTTCGCAGTGTCCACAACGAGTGCATCGGCACTTGAAACGTCTCTCGATATGACCGTCCTCCCTCTTTCGGCTGATCTGACTTATCGCTGCCTGATGCCTCTGGTCGGATTAGACGTCGTTCAGGTTAAATTGACGTCTGATGCTGCATTGGTTCGGATGGGAACACCTCTTCAACTTGGTCTGAATGCGGAACTCGAATTTGGATACAACGTCCACTATGCATTCCGTCTCGTCCGTGCGAGCAGTATCCAGGGCACTGTTGATGTGCAACTCGATATTCGTGCTGATGACAGCGTCACCACGACCTCCGTACCCTTGGCGCTGACCCAGGGTGTTGTCACTGGCGAGGGCATTCCATTCGTCGTCAGTGCCTCCGGAGCCACCGAAGCCACTGAGTTTTTTGCAGAGGAGGTTAGCTTGTCAGTGGGGCGTACTCTGCGTCTAAACCTTGGTGGACTCAACGCAGACGAGTCGCCAAGCCCCCGCCCATTAGATCAGTTCACAGCTGATTGCACGCTCGAGGACCCTGAAACTGAAGTGCTGACCGTTAATCCTGAGCAGGTGGATTTCGGCACGCTGGTATCTGGATCTCATCGGGAGAAGGCGATTTATATTAGAAATGGAACGTTGAACGCAGCCCATATCTCGGCGATGACCGTTGTCGGTGAGGACGCGCATGCATTCATGGTCAGGAGCTCCGACGTTGCAAACTGCACCAGACTGGCACCTTCGCAGGGCTGTGGTGTTTATATCACCTACATCGCGTCGACTGAGGGCACTAGTTCCGCCGTCCTCAATATTGAGTCAAGCCTGGGAGTCACGGAGGTGCCGGTGACCGGAACCAGTGTGATCGACGTCGTACCGGAGTTCGTTGTTACGCCACAGGCTCTGGATTTCGGTCGTATCGATCCGCACGAAACGGTTTCCAGGGAGTTCACCATTACCAATATGGGGCCAGGCTACTCAAACTTTCTCGTGGCATTTAATCCAGAAGGGGAGCCCGCTTTTGAGGTACAAGGTGGCGGCTGTGCGTCCCTTGATGTGGGTGAGAGTTGTACCTATTCCGTCGTGTTCAGACCGGACGGCAGAGAAGGCGTGAGTCGGGGAGCTCTCAATATCATGCCATTGCATCCAGCCGCGACGCCCATTTCGGTATCGCTGGTGGCAGAGAGTAGATTGCGTTTGTGCTTACCGGTTGTGCAACAGTTACAGGTTGCGGGTGAGGCGAATTTGCCCAATACACTTAAGCCAACGCCATTAGCAGGCGTACTGGAAATGGATCACTTCTGTGGTGGTCGGCCCATAACTGCCAGCCTGAAGTTTGATCCTACGACGGCGCGTCTGCCGGTCCTTCCCTTACTGTTTCCCAAAGCCGGTGCAGATGTTCAACTTCAGTTTGAGCCAGTGGGCGGACTGGGGATTGATTCCACCGACGAGGGGATTGCAATGCAGGCGCAGTATCACGTCGCCATTCCCAAGGTGTCCGTCAGAGTGCTCGGCTTTGATCTGGTACTCGGTGGCGGTAAACAATGCCGTACCGTTGAACCCGTCAGGCTGGACTTGAGCGGCGACTCGTTCGTGTCTGGAGAGTTCGTCGGCGGCTTCAATATCGGGAATCTGGAAAATTGTGGATCCATCACCCGCCTGCTGAACCGCTATCTCACAGGTGTGGATGTTCCCGTGACGCTTCAACGCGTTCCATCATCAATGTAACAAAAAGGGGACGGAGACCGCGCTTGGTCACCGCCCCCTGATCACTTCCTACTGCAGTCTAAACCGCCCAATCAAGGTATGAAGCTGGTCGGCCAGTGAGGCCAGTTCCTGACTTGCCTGGGTGGTTTGCTCCGCGCTTTGCGCACTTTCCTGCGAGCCCTGATTAATTGACGACAGGTTGCCACTGATCTCTTCGGCGACGGCGCCCTGTTGTTCGGCCGCGCTGGCGATCTGGGTGGTCATTTCCGTGATGCGGCTGATGGCGGCTTTCATCTGGCTGATGGCTACGCCCGCGTTCTCCGCTTCGGACACGGTTTCGCGCACGGTGGATTGGCTGCGCTCAATGGCCAGGGCGGACTGGCTCGCGCCCTGTTGCAGCTTCTCGATCATGGTCTGAATTTCTTCCGTGGACTGGTGCGTGCGGCTGGCAAGGGTGCGTACCTCGTCCGCCACCACGGCAAATCCGCGGCCGTGTTCGCCAGCGCGGGCCGCTTCAATGGCCGCGTTCAGTGCCAGCAGGTTGGTCTGTTCCGCGACGCCTTGAATCACATCCAGCACCTTACCGATGTTTTCGCTTTCCGCATGTAACTGCTGAATGACGTTGTTCACCTGCCGCACGTCATCTTCGAGCCGATGAATGGCCGTGACCACCCGGCGAACCTGGCCATCTCCCTGGGTGGCTTGTTGGTCTGCGTCCCGTGTGGATTGGTCGGTTTCCTGGGCATTGCGCGAGACTTCATGCACGGTGCTCGACATCTCGGTCATCGCGGCGGCGACCATGGACACTTCTGACTGCTGGCGTTGCACGCTCTTATGGTTCTGTTGGCTGATGGCGTTCATTTCCTCGGCCGCGCTGGAGAGCTGGGTGCTGGCGGCGCCGATTTCGGAAATCAATTGGCGCAGGTTGCCGGTCATCTGGTTCAGATCCTGGCCGAGCTCGGCAATCTCATCGTTGCCGTTGGTGTCGAAGGACGTACTCAGGTCGCCGGACGAGAGGCGGGCCACCTCGTCCTTGATCTTCGAGATGGGGCGGACGATGCTGCGGGCGATGAGAATCGAGATCAGAATGCCCAGCGCGATGGCGGCCGCAAGCGTGATCAATATGCCCTGAATGGCCTTGTCCGTTGCCTTGCCGCGGTCCGTAACCTGCAGTTCTAGGGCTGCGCGCGCCGCGTCTTCGGTGGCCTGGGCCGACTCGATCATGCTTTGTGTCTGCGTCAGTTTTATCTGATTGGCCGCCTTATACGAGCGCAAATCGGTTGCATAGTGGCGCAGTAACTCGATGAAGCGGTCAGCGTTGGTCCGATCCGTGTCATTGTCCAGTTCCGCGCGAATCCTGACGGCCTCCGCATCCATCTGCTCGATCTGTGTGAGCAGGGACTGATAGACACTTTCCTCCCCGTGGAGGACGAAATTGCGCTCTTGAATCCGGGCTTCAGCAAACTGTTGCGCCAGCCGGCTCGCCTGGTTGGCTTCTCTGGCTTGATCCCAAACGAGCTGGGCTGACACCTTGGTCTTGTCCAGCGCATCCAGTTGCCGTTGCTCTGCTTCCGCATACAAATTCAGGTTGGTCTGCAGCTCTTGGCCGTCGACGTGCATGGATTCGGCCAGTTCTTGCTGCTGGCGAGTCGCTTTTGAATAGGTCTCGAAGGCTTCGCCGTAAGCACTCAGGGACGCGAGAAATCGGTCAATTGTTTGCACATGCTCGGGAATGAGGAACCTTGTGCGTAACTGTTCGGCGGCAGTCTTCGTGGACGCAAGTAACTGGCGGGTTTGGGTTAGTTGGGCTTCGGTGGGCTGGATTCGGTAATTCATTTGGTGTTGGCGAATCTCAAAGATCCCGACCAGCAACTCGCTCGTTTTGGCCTCCTTATCAACCCGGTCACTCATGGAATCCATTCCCTTGTATCCGATTCCACCTACCAAGGCAGATAGCACAAGCACGCCGGCAAAGCCGCCGGCCAACTTCAAATTCAATTTCATGGGAGATCTCCGCGCTCAACGAGAGGCTCAGGAAAACGAACCTTTGGCTCAGAGGAGAACGCAGGGACCTCTGAGTCGGTACAGATGGCGTGAAGAAAAGATAGATCCCCGATACCTGTATTGATCGGCGTTTCTGTATGAAATTCGTTACCAAGGGATGCGTTAGGATGGGGGTATCGGCGATTTTGGAGGGAAACGTAGGAGCCGCTTACGCGGTGGGAAGCTGATAGCCTGCCCAGGAGCTGGGGCTACCAGGTTACAATTTTTTAAGCGGTCGCTTGTCTTGCCCGGAAACGTCGATGAGTTTTAAGTGCGCAGGCGCTGAGGCAAAGGGTCAAGACCGCCAAGGCTAAGCAGAAGATCTCGACTCCGGTTTTCAGGCCGAGATGATCGGACATCCAGCCCAATGCCAGAATCGGCAAAATCGAGCCCATGTAGGCCACCATGAGGTAGGACGAGAACAGGCCGGCTCGGTTTTGTCCCGTACTCACTTTGTTGACGATCGCGACACCACCCAAGAGGCCCAGTCCATGGCCCAGGGACGTAACAAGCACGCTCAGCATAAACAGCCAGGGAGAGTTGGTCGCGGCAGTGACCAGTAGCAGCAAGCAGCTGGCACAGAGTGATCCCATGCCCCAGACGACGAGCCGCAGCGGACGCAGGCCCTTGGCGAACCACTGTATGCCAGCGGAGAGCAGGAGGATCAGCGCAATGGAGGTTCCGCTGACGGCCGGCCCGCGCCAGGGCAACATCTTTTCAATGAAAATCGGCGCCAGTGACGCATAGAGCCCAAAGATCGCAAAGGTACTAAAAGCACCCATACTGCCCAGGAAGAAGGGGCCGCGGACGTCGGCGGACGGCAAGATAATGCGTGGCATGAGTTCTCGAAACTGAAAAGGAGCCCGGTCCTGTGAGGGGGCGGGCGCCTGGCTTCGAAACAATCCAACAATGGCCAGTACACCAAGTGCCAGGCTTGGAATATAGGTGGTCACCAGAGGCGAGGGTGCCCAATGCGCCATCAGGCCGCCGATCAGGGGGCCTGCGCCAAATCCGCAGGCCATGGCGAGGCTGGTGATGGCCGAGACCAGTTGCGGATCCTTGTGCTGGTTGAGGGTAATGAGCCCCACCGCGGCTGAGGTGGTGATCAGCCCCGATGCCATCCCGATCAGAATGCGGCTGACGGCAAAGCTGTTCAGGTTCCAGGCGGCGGCCGATAGGGCGAGACCCGACGTCACCATCACCAAACCAATCCGCAGCATGGGCATGAATCCCACCTTGTCGGTCAGTCTGGTCAGGAACAACAGGCTGATGAGCACGCCCACCATGTAGGCGACGTACACACCGGTGATGTGGCTGGGTTGGAGCTGCCAGGCGTCGTGATACAGGGGGTAGAGCGGACTGGCCAGGGCTGTACCCATGACGCCGACAAACATGGCAAAACTGACCCAAAAGGAGGGCCGGGAGTGACTACTCATAATCGATTGGCCGTTGCTGGCGTGTGTGAGGCCGGCGGTGCTTCAGGAGGCTTTGGGCATTGAACGGGGGCCGGTGAAGGACCGCCAAATCGGAAGCCGAACATTATAGGAAGTACAAAGTACTCATGAAATCCGCACTAATCACGATGGCGCGGGCGACAGGTGGAGCCAGGCGGCTGCGATTAGGGTTGGTTGTGCGGGTCGGGTTGTTGAGTGGCGCCTGAGTGTTGGCTGACCTCGGTGTCGTGCTCCGATTCAACACGCAGTAATGCGGCACCCGAAAAATCGATACCTTCGCGCAGCTCATCTTCGGCATAGCGAATCCCGCAGCCGGCCTTAGTGGTAGTAGCGGGGCCGACGGTGCCAGGACTCAGGCGGTCATCGTGGTCGGACATTCTAGCCTCTCTCAGTGCATGATGTCATAGCCCTTGGGCGATGCTGTTCAACTCTTGCAGGAGGTCGTCGACAGGGAGCGGTGTGGAGGTCTGGAGCAGTTGCTGTTCCAGCTCTGCCAAGCGCGCCAGCAGAGGGTCGCGTTGAGAGTCGTCCGCCCGCGCAATGGGAGCGGATGGCTGAATATTGAAAATATCGACCACACGGCGTGAGGTACGGGTTTCTTTAATGAGGCGGCTTAACTGTGACACGGATTGATTATCCAGAGACGCTCAAAGGTAAGTTATGTCCCGTAGTATAACGAGTTCGTGTGATTTGCGTAGCAAATTGCCGAATATGGCGCCCGATTGTTAATCCAATTTAATCTTGAGATTGTCGTAAAGGGTCGTGCGACGAAGCGTCCAATATTCTAATTAGCCTCTGTATTTGCATGCCTGTCCGAGCACTCCTATCTTTCTAATCTTATAGTGAATGCAAACCGGGGCGGCAGGCTATGTACCGTTGGAAAGACCAGAAATCGGCTCGGCGCACCGTTACCGGCCTTGGAATGTTGGTCGCACTCTTCCTGGCGATGTTTAGTTCAGGTAGTTGGGCCAGTAGCGAGCGCATCACGCAAGCCGCTGCGGCGAATCACAGCTCGGCGACCCAACAGCAGCTTGCGGAGTTGATGCAACTCTCCATAACGGATGAAGCTCGGCCTGGCGATGATCTTCAGTGTGAGCGGGCAGGTCAGTTGGTGCGCCGGCATTTTCTGAATTCGACGACCTATGACGCAGCCTTCGCATCTTTCCCCTCAATGCGGCCCTATGCCGACACTCAGGAACCGCTGTGTCTGTGCCTGATCAAGGCCATGGTTGCGCGTGTCGACAAGGATTCGAGCCTGCAGTGGCTTGTCGCGGATTATCCCCGCTATACGGGACAAAAGCCTGGTCTGGTGTTGGCGCTGCTCGACACCCTTTATGACGAGCTGTATCCCTTCGAGCATGTTCTGTGGGGCCCGGAAGCACATGAGGCGCTTCGCCAATTATCGGCCAACAACACGCTTGGAAATCACAATGCGGGATCGGTGTTCAGTGTGCGGGAGTATGCCTGGATACTACGGATGGAGATATTCGGCGATCAGATGCCGGAAGCCGATGCCCTCACCATGGACGCCTGGCGAACCGAGACGATGCTCAAGGTCTACAACCGGTACTATGTCTACGCCTGGCTTGCGCTAGTGCCCTTGGCACTACTGTTCTTGAAGTACGGACGGTCGCCCAAGACCCAGTGCTTCGCGACTTTGGCCTATCCGATACCACTGGTAGGCGTCCTGTTCGTACTCTCGGTCATTGCCTCGATTGGCCATAATTACGCCAACTCGAGTGGTATGCTGTATGTCTGGCGCCTTGGGTTCTGGATCTTCTTTGGGACCCTGGTATTGGCTTACCTGTTCGGGTTACGAAGCTTGTGGCGGACTCGCTCAGGTCGACCAGCGGGGCGAGCCCTGGAATGACGGCGCCTGTGATCTCGGCGCGTTTGATTTCAGACGGTAGGGCCTGCGCTCGCAGGCCACTGGCGCTCCTTTAATCAGCTGTTCGTTGCCAGCCCGGCGAGATATTTCCTTTTCGTAAATTCCAGCATCTCGGTGCTGTCATGCTGCCAGGGGTGAAAGTCGCGCCTGTAAAACGCCAGATAGGGCCGAATCAGTTTGCGGAAGACGCCGGGCTTGCCCCAGAAATAGTTGATTCCCCGCAGCCACATGCGGATATCCATCATGTGGCCGGAGTGGCGCATGAGCCGCAGGAAATCGAGGCTGCTGAAGGTGATGAAGAGCAGGCTGGCAATGACCATCTGGGAGCAGCGGATCCACTCGTTATTGACCACCGTCTTGTAGACATCGAACGCCACCGCTTTGTGTTCGGATTCTTCCACCGCATGCCAGGCCCAGATGGGCGCCATGCGGGGATCCATCTTGCTCAGTTCGTCGTTCTCCATCAGCAACCGCTCAGCAAACAAGGCGGTGAAGTGTTCGATTGCCACCGTGTGAGCCAGTTGGCGCTCCGGTGACAGGTGCTTGCGAAAGAACGCCATGGCCTTGCCAACGGCGCGATCGATCTTGGAGACGGGATATCCTCTGCGCTCGATAAAGGCGTTGAGCGCCGTATGCTCTTTGGCATGGTGCGCTTCCTGACCGATAAAACCACGAACCGCCGTTTTGAGTTCGGGATCGGTGATCTCCTTCTGGTAGTGGCGAACCGAGTCGATAAAAAAGCGCTCTCCCTCTGGAAAGCTGCCTGACATTGAATAGAACAGCACTGTGCGCAATGGATCGTTATCGAACCAGAATTCCGGAATCTCGTCCGGAAAGCTGAAATCAATGCGCCGAACTTCTGGCACGCGCACAGGCTTAATGGTCGGGTCGGCAGGGGAGATGCTGTTTGCCATAACGGTCATAGAG
>JAEZAA010000107.1 GCA_023430625.1 Pseudomonadota bacterium | reverse complement strand
GGCCAAGAGCGCCTTCCACTCCAACCTGTTCGGCCGCAGCCCCGCGCAGCGCCGCCGTTTCCGGGAGCGGATTCTGCAGGTGACTCTAGACGATCTGCGTCGCGTGGCGGAAACCTATCTCAAGCCTGAACTGGCAAGTGTGGCGGTGCTTACCGGTGAGCGGAATCGGGACCTGATCGAAAAACTGGGTCTTGAACTGAAGCAACTGTAAGGTAATAGCCTTCGCACTGGAATCGGCACAGTATAAAGGAGAGGAGGCCGGTGCGTCCTGCATGAACAGGGCACACCGGTTTAGGTTCAACGAATGCGACGCTTGAGGCCAGCCTGCATCATGATGCGCGTGGCGATCTCTTCAACCGAGCATTCGGTGGAGTTCAGGCAGGGAATGCGCTCACGCCGGTACATCAGCTCCACTTCCTCCACCTCATATTGGCACTGCTTGACGGATGAGTAGCGGGAATTTGGTCTCCGTTCGTTACGGATAACTGCCAGGCGTTCGGGATCGATGGTCAGCCCGAACAGCTTGTGACGATGTGTCCGCAGTGCATCCGGCATTTTCTGGTCTGCGAGGTCTTCTTCGGTAATCGGGTAGTTCGCCGCCTTGACGCCATATTGCAGCGCGAGGTAGAGGCAGGTGGGTGTCTTGCCGCTGCGGGAGACGCCGATCAGAATCAGATCCGCTTCGTCATAGCGCTGAGTGCGGGCGCCGTCGTCATTGTCGAGGGCATAGTTCACTGCCTCAATGCGACGGGAGTAAGAGCCATTTTTGGTGATCGAATGAGATTTGCCGACCGTGTAGGAGGATTGGTGGCCTAGTTCCTGCTCCAGTGGCGACAGGAAGGTTCCGAAGATGTCCACCATGAAGCCTTCGCTGCGTGCGATGACATCCCGAATCTCTTTGTTCACAATGGTATCGAAGATAATCGGTTTCAAATTATCGGTATGAAAGGCCTGATCGATACGGCGAACTGCATCCTCGGCTTTGTCGATCGTATCGGTGTAGGGCAGGGTAACGTGTTCGAATTCGATGGTTTCGAATTGGGCCAAAAGACTATGGCCCAAGCCCTCGGCCGTAATACCTGTGCCGTCGGAAATGAAGAATGCGGTACGTTTCATCAGAACGTTTTCCTGCCTATGGGATTTGCCCTTAGCTTAATCACGTTCTAACGATTTGCAATGCGCGAGTTCCGCTGGGTGCTTTCATTGGAAACCATCGGTTGACCTGTGACAGGACTATGCGTGCGCTGTTGCTAAAGGGATGAATAACCATGCAGGGATGCAAGAACGGTGTATGGCCATAACGCCATGTGTATAAATATATTCGTCAAAAAGAAAGTGATAGACTGACGCGCGCTTGATCATGGCGAGTCCGTTCGTGACTCGTTCGAGATGGGGATGCCGGGAAGCTGAGAGTCCGGTTCCGCCGCTAAACAATATCACTCCGGCTAGCATTTGATCTGGATGGGAGATGCATTTTGGAAGACTACATCATTTGGTTTGAAACCCTCGGTATGAACGACGTGGACCGGGTGGGCGGCAAGAACGCATCCCTGGGCGAGATGATCAGCAATCTTTCAAAGAAAGGCGTATCCGTCCCCGGTGGGTTTGCAACCACAGCGAAGGCCTATCGCGAGTTTCTCCAGACCGACGGCCTTGATGGCAAGATCAAGGCGGCGCTGGACGCATTGGACGTCGATGATGTGAATTCACTGGTCGAAACCGGTGCGAAGATCCGGGGCTGGATCGTTGAAACAGCCTTTCCTGCCCAGTTGGATCAGGCCATTGAAGAAGCGTTTCGTCAGTTGCAGGGCGGCAATGAAACGCTCGCCGTGGCAGTGCGTTCATCGGCTACGGCCGAGGATTTGCCCGATGCCTCGTTCGCCGGCCAGCAGGAAACCTTTCTCAATATTGTCGGTATCGACAACCTGAAGCACGCCGTTAAAGAGGTGTTTGCTTCGCTGTTCAATGACCGCGCCATTTCCTATCGCGCCCACCATGGCTTCGACCATCACCAGGTGGCACTGTCCGCTGGTATCCAGCGCATGGTGCGCAGTGAAACGGCCTGCAGCGGTGTCATGTTTACCCTGGATACCGAATCCGGCTTCCGGGATGTGGTCTTTATTACCTCGTCTTATGGTTTGGGCGAGACCGTCGTACAGGGAGCGGTGAATCCGGATGAGTTCTATGTCCACAAGGGTACGCTGGAGGCTGGGCGTCCAGCCATTTTGCGGCGTAACCTGGGCAGCAAGATGATCAAGATGGTCTATGGCTCCGATGCCTCCGTTGGGCGTTCGGTGGAGACCGTCAAGGTGGACATGGACGAGCGTAACCGCTTCAGTATTACCGACGATGAAGTGTCTGATCTGGCACGGCAAGCGCTGATCATCGAGAAGCACTACGGTCGTCCCATGGACATCGAATGGGCCAAAGACGGTGACGACGGCAAGATCTACATCGTTCAGGCGCGTCCGGAAACGGTCAAGAGCCGCAGCTCCAATGCGGTGATGGAGCGTTACCTGCTGAAGGAAACCGGTAAGGTTCTGCTGGAAGGCCGCAGTATCGGACAGAAGATCGGCAGTGGTCCGGTGCGCGTGATTACCAGCATCAATGAGATGGATAAGGTCCGCGACGGCGATGTCCTGGTGACCGACATGACCGACCCGGATTGGGAGCCGATCATGAAGCGAGCCTCGGCGATCGTCACCGATCGTGGCGGACGCACCTGCCACGCGGCGATCATTGCCCGGGAGCTTGGTATTCCCGCGGTGGTGGGATGCGGCAAGGCCACGGATGTGCTCAAAGACGGCCAAGACGTGACCGTTTCCTGTGCCGAGGGTGACACCGGCATGATCTATGAGGGCAAGCTGGATTTCGAACTGCGCAAAAACAGCGTCGAGTCCATGCCGAAGCTGCAGTTCAAGATCATGATGAACGTCGGTAATCCGGACCGTGCCTTCGACTTCCAGAGCCTGCCGAATGAAGGCGTGGGCCTGGCGCGTCTTGAATTCATCATCAACCGCATGATCGGCGTTCACCCGAAGGCTCTGTTGAATTTCGAAACGTTGCCACGCGACGTGAAGCTTGCCGTCGAGAAGCGTACCTCCGGGTACGGTGATCCTGTGGAGTTTTACGTTGAGAAACTGGTGGAAGGTATTTCCACCCTGGCCGCGGCCTTTGCACCGAAGAAAGTCATCGTGCGGCTGTCGGACTTCAAATCGAACGAATATGCGAACTTGATCGGCGGCACCCTGTATGAGCCGGAAGAAGAAAACCCGATGCTGGGCTTCCGGGGCGCCTCCCGTTATATCTCCGAATCGTTCCGTGATTGCTTTGAGCTTGAATGTCGCGCACTGAAGAAGGTGCGGGATGTCATGGGCTTCACCAATGTGGAGATCATGGTGCCATTCGTGCGCACGGTCGGTGAGGCGAAGCAGGTGGTTGAGCTGCTGGCGGAAAACGGCTTGAAGCGCGGCGAGAATGGCTTGCGCGTCATCATGATGTGCGAATTACCAGCCAATGCCTTGCTGGCGGCGGACTTCCTCCAGCACTTCGATGGCTTCTCCATTGGCTCCAACGATTTGACCCAGCTTACGCTGGGCCTGGACCGGGATTCTGGCATCGTTGCCCATCTGTTCGATGAACGAAATGACGCGGTTAAGGCGCTGCTGTCCAACGCCATCAAGTGCTGTAAAGATGCGGGCAAATACATCGGTATCTGCGGGCAGGGCCCGTCCGATCATCCTGACTTCGCCAAATGGTTGATGGATCAGGGTATCGACAGCGTTTCCTTGAACCCTGATTCGGTCCTGGATACCTGGTTCTTCCTGGCAGAGAAAAACATCGGAGGGTGACGCCAAGGGTTTTCCCTTGCGTGAACGAATGGGCGCTGCGGCAGGTTTCAATACGCCAGTGGCGCCAGGAAGGACAAGTGTTGAGGCTAGATCATGCGCAGTAGCAGCCAGTTGTTTCCGGTAGCGCTCGTCTCGGCCGAGCTCGTGCAGGATCTGGCTGAAGATGTTTACTCCCTGAAGCCGGACCGCAGTGCGGACACATCGGTGCGTCTCTCTTTGACACGGGTAACCGTGCAAGGCGAGGCAACTGGGCCGCGTCCGCCCATCGTATTGCTACACGGCGCCTTCCAGAACCGGGGGTTGTGGCTGACGTTGGATGCACAGGGGCTCGCAGCCTATCTGGCCCGACAGGGCTACGATGTCTGGTTGCCGGAGCTCCGGGGCCACGGGCTCACACCTCGAAATCAGGAGTACGAACAGACTCGCGCCGTCGACTTCTGGAAAGATGACCTTCCCGCCATCAACGACTTTATTGTCGAGCAGACCGGCAGCCACCCTGTATGGGTCGGCCATGGATGGAGCGCTGCGGTCATCGCGACCGCAGTGGCGATGGCGACGCTCCCACCAGATCGCGTGGGCGGTGTGGCACTCGTAGCCCCATGTCTGCATTATTCCGCCAGTCTGGTTCCCGTCCCCGGGCTTAATCTGTTGGCCCATTGGCGCTTGCGGCGCCAGCGCGTGGTTGAGGGGCAACCCGATCAGGGGCCGGAGGTCGAGCCATATTCGCTGATACAGGAGCGTATGCGTTGGTGCCGGCGAGGAGGCGTCTGGTCTCGTCGGGGAAAAACCTCTGCTTGGCAGGGCGTTCCTAATATCTCTGCGCCGCTGGCGGTCCTGATGCCTCAGCAGGCTTCGCGGCGCCACCAAGACGATGCGAAACATCTTTTTGAGCAATGGGGCGGGCAGCACAAACACTGGTTTGCTCTGGATCGACCGGCAAGCTCCGCCGGTGCTTCCCTGGAATCTCTGGACTTTGTCGCAGGGCCGGAGGCGCAATCCGGTGTCTGGCCGACGCTGGCCGAATGGCTACAGGGGTTGAATTTGAAGGCCGATGCCAGCATGACGCTAAATAGGAGAGAGCAGTTTGCCAAAACCTGAGACGCAACGTAGGGCGCTCTTGCTTGGCGCGACTGGGCTGGTCGGCCATTTTTGTCTGCGTGAGCTGCTGGATTCTGAAATCTATGGGCAAGTGATTGTCTTCACCCGCCGCAAGATTCCGCTGGTGCACAGCCGTCTGCGTCAGATACTGGTACCTGATTTTCAGGATCTGGATTCTGCACTGGCCAGCATTGATGCGGAAGATGTCTTCTGTTGTTTAGGTACAACCATCAAGAAAGCCGGGTCCCAGGACGCGTTTCGTCAGGTCGATTATGGTTTTCCGATGCTTGCCGCGCGCTTGATGCGGCGCCGAGGGGCAAAGCATTTTCTGGTTGTTTCCGCGCTAGGCGCCGATTCGTCCTCACGCTTTTTCTATAATCGGGTAAAAGGTGATCTGGAGCGGGACCTGGCGTTGCTGGACTATCCGAATCTGACCATCTTCAGGCCGTCACTGCTGTCCGGCGAGCGCCACGAAGGACGGCTGCTGGAGGGAATGTCCAACCGGGTGCTGGGTTTCGTGGCGCCCTTCATGAAAGGACCTCTTGCCCAGGTGCGCCCGATATCGGGGCAGAAGGTTGCTCAGGCAATGGTGGCGCAGGCTCGTCTGGTCGCCCATGGATTGCGTCACAGCAAGACGCAGGTCGTGCAGTCGGCGGCCATGCAGGAGGAAGTGGTTTGAGCATCCCGGCTTCGTTGACCACTGAATCGATGTCCAATTAACCTAGTTCCTGATGTTGATCAGGCTTTGACCGAAAGAGGAAATGACCGTGAAATACGTTACTCCCGATTTATGCGATGCGTACCCTGATCTGGTTCGAGTGGTTGAGCCCATGTTTCAGAATTTGGGCGGCAGGGATTCTTTCGGCGGCCAGATCGTGACCGTGAAATGCTTTGAAGATAACTCCGTCGTCAAGGAGCAGGTTGGAAAAGATGGCAAGGGCAAAGTGCTGGTCGTCGATGGCGGCGGCTCCATGCGCGCGGCGTTGCTGGGCGACATGCTGGCGGAACAGGCTGCCAAGAACGGCTGGGAAGGCATCCTCGTGTACGGCTGCATCCGCGACGTGGACGTGATTATGGAAACGAGCCTTGGGGTCCAGGCGTTGGGCACTCATCCCAAGAAGACAGACAAGCGCGGCATTGGCGACCTGAACGTGCCCGTGACGTTCGGCGGTGTCACCTTCGTTCCGGGTGAATACCTCTATGCGGACAATAACGGCGTTATCGTATCCGCCGAACCGCTGTCCATGCCGGAGTAAGCGGCACCCGAAGGAATTGGCGCCAGCGTTGTCTGGGCCAATGCGAGCAACAGGGCGGTACCCGCGCATTTTGCGGGTGCCACCTTGTCGTTTCTACTCGTTGATTTGCACGATCTCAACACCCACCTGAAATCGCTGCTCATCAGTGGCGGTGCAGCGCACCACTCGTACCTGGGCGTCGAATGATGGCAGGCCAGGGTTGGGGGATGGCAAATGCACCCGCCGTTCGGCGCCAAGGGCAATCGGTTCGCCAACCTCAATGGACAAGCCGGTAGCGCTCAGGTCCTTGCATAGGCCTTGGATGATCGCACCGGAAGCCTCGTCGATAACCTTGATCGGGGCGTCGACGGACATGCGGATGAAGTCCCGCTTTTCTCCCCAGCTGCGCATGTTTGAACTCATGGCGAATCCCCTTATACCCAGGAGCTTTTCTTCTTCGGCCGCATCCAAGGCAGCACGACTGCAATGATGACTCCCAATAGTACCAGGGCGGCGCCGATCAACATGTTGTCGGTGTCTGCATTATCGGTAAGTCGCTGGTTTTCTGCAGACAGCAGTTCGACTTCACCTCTGAGGCGCTGGTTTTCTTCCTGTAGCTCCTGATTGCGCCGATCCAGAGCAACGGCATTCTCAGAAATCCGTTTGATATGAGCTAGTTCCTCTTGGACCTGTTGGCCGTCGTTCTTTAGCCGGACATTTTCTGCTTCCAGGCGCTGATTTTCCTGCAGCAGGTTTTTCTGTTGCACGGTCAGCTCGTTGTTCTGCTCACTGACCTGGGCCAGCTTTTTCTCGGCAGCCTGCAGCCGATCCCGCGCAATGGGTTGACCAGTCAGAAAGCGGGTCAAGAGCCAGCCTTCTTGGCCGGTTGGTGTACGTACCCGGCTGTAGCCGCTTTCTTCGTTCTGCTCGAGCACTTCCACGGGGGTTCCCGCGGGTAGTCCGCGATGGAGGATGCGGTATTCAAGGCTCTGCCCCGAACGAAGCGGAACCTGATTGTTATCATCGATATACATGCGGGTCTGAGCTGTTGCGACGCTACAAACCAATGCCATGGATAGAATGGCAATGAACTTTCTCACAGTGATCTTCCT
>JAEZAA010000090.1 GCA_023430625.1 Pseudomonadota bacterium | reverse complement strand
GCGTGGTCCTGCAACCGCTGGATCTGGAGGTAGGCGCCGGCACCTTCCACCCCGCCACCTTCCTGCGCGCCATTGGTCCGGAGACCTGGAACGCAGCCTATGTCCAGCCCAGCCGACGCCCCACTGCCGGGCGCTACGGCGAAACCCCCAACCGGCTGCAGCACTACTACCAGTTCCAGGTGGTCATGAAGCCCTCGCCGGACAACATCCAGGAGCTGTATCTCAACTCGCTGCGAATTCTGGGTGTGGATCCGGAAATCCACGACATCCGCTTCGTGGAAGATAACTGGGAATCGCCCACCCTGGGCGCCTGGGGACTGGGTTGGGAAGTCTGGCTGAACGGCATGGAAGTCACCCAGTTCACCTATTTCCAGCAGGTCGGCGGCCTGGAGTGCTATCCGGTCACCGGCGAGATCACCTATGGCCTCGAACGGATCGCCATGTACCTGCAGGGCGTGGACAGCGTCTATGACCTGGTGTGGACCCACGGCCCCCAAGGTCCCGTGACCTACGGCGACGTGTTTCATCAAAACGAAGTGGAAATGTCCACCTACAACTTCGAGCAAGCGGATACCCGCGCGCTGTTTGCCAATTTCGATCATTACGAAAGCGAGTCCCAGCGCCTGATCGAGCTTGGTCTGCCGCTGCCGGCTTATGAAATGGTTCTGAAGGCGTCCCACACCTTCAACCTGCTGGATGCACGCCATGCGATCTCCGTCACCGAACGGCAACGCTACATCCTGCGTGTGCGCGGTCTGGCGCGCGCCGTCGCCCAGGCTTATTTCGACCGCCGTCTACAGCTGGGCTTCCCTCTGGCCGCCGAAGAATTGCGGCGAGAACTTTTGTTAGCCGCGTCCTCCGGCGAATCGGTTTAAGGAGTTGGGTCATGAGTACTGCGCAGGATTTTCTGGTAGAGATTGGAACCGAGGAGTTGCCGCCGAAGGCGCTAAAGTCCTTATCGCAAGCTTTTGCCCAAGGCCTGACCGGGCAATTGGCGGAACTTCGGATCAGCCATGGCGAAGTCGGCCTGTTCGCCACGCCGCGCCGCCTGGCCGTTCGCATTCGTGATCTGGCCACGGCCCAGCCAGACGTCGAGATCGAACGCCGCGGACCGGCCGTGAACGCGGCCTATGATGCCGAAGGACGTCCCACCAAGGCACTGGAGGGCTTTCTTCGCTCCTGCAATGCCACCCCGGATCAGCTGGAAACTCAGGAAACCGACAAGGGCGCCTGGGTGGTGTACCGGTCCCGCCAAGCCGGCAAGGAAACCCGCGAACTGCTGCCCGCACTGGTACAGAAGGCGCTGGACAACCTGCCAATTCCCAAGCGCATGCGCTGGGGCAGCCGCCGTACGGAATTCGTGCGCCCGGTCCATTGGATCGTCATGCTGCTGGGCGAAGAAGTGGTAGAAGGCGAGGTGCTGGGCATTGCGGCAGGACGGGAAAGCCGTGGCCACCGCTTCCACGCCAACCACACCATCAGCATCGGCCAGCCGGATTTCTACGAGACCCTGCTGCGGGAAAAAGGGCTGGTCATCGCCAGCTTCGCGGAGCGCCGCGACAACATCCTGCAAGGTGTCGTGGAGCAAGCCCGTTCCGTGCAGGGTGAAGCCCTGATCGACCCGGATCTGCTGGACGAGGTCGCCGCCCTCAACGAATGGCCGGTGCCACTCATGGGCCGGTTCGAGGAACGCTTTCTGCAGGTCCCGGCGGAGGCGTTGATCTCCACCATGAAGGGCAACCAGAAGTACTTCCCGGTGGTGGACGCCCAGGGCCGTCTGATGCCCTACTTCATTACCCTGGCCAACATCGAAAGCCGCGACCCGCAGCAGGTGATCGCCGGCAACGAACGGGTTGTGCGGCCCCGTCTGTCGGATGCGGCCTTCTTCTTCGAGACCGATAAGAAGCAAAGCCTGGCGGCACGGGTTGAGGCGCTCAAGCCCATCGTGTTCCAGAATCAGCTGGGCAGTGTCTATGACAAATCCCAGCGCGCCGCACGGTTGGCCGCCCGGATTGCCGAAGCCATCGGTGGCAATCCAGCTGATGCCCGGCGTGCCGGCGAACTGGCCAAGGCGGACCTCATCACCAACATGGTCAGCGAGTTCCCCGAGCTACAAGGCGTTATGGGCCGCTACTATGCACAGCACGATGGTGAATCCACCGAAGTGGCTGCCGCGCTGTACGAACAGTATCTGCCGCGCTTTGCCGGTGACGAACTGCCCCAGACCCTGACCGGCTGTGCGCTTGCCATTGCCGATCGCATGGACTCTCTGGTGGGCCTGTTCGGTATCAACCAGCCGCCGAGCGGCACCAAGGATCCTTTTGCCCTGCGCCGTGCCGCCCTGGGCGTGCTGCGCATCATCGTGGAACGCGATCTGCCACTGGATCTGGCAACGCTGGCAAGCTGGGCATTGGAAGGCTACGACAACCTGCCGGCCACGGATGTGACCGACAAGGTGCTGGACTACATGCTCGATCGCTTCCGCGCCTGGTACGACGACGAAGGGATTGCCGCCGAAGTCTTTCTCGCCGTGCATGCCCGACGCCCCACACGGCCGGTGGATTTCCATCAGCGGGTACAGGCCGTGGCGGCGTTCAGCAAGTTGCCGGAAGCCCAGGCACTGGCCGCGGCTAACAAGCGTGTCTCCAACATTCTGGATAAGCAGGCAGGAAGCCAGACGGCGGCTCAGGTGGATGCAAGTCTTCTGACTGATGCCGCCGAAAAAGCACTGGCAGAACTGATCGACCGCCAGGAACAGACTGTCGCACCCCTGTTCACGCAAGGTCAGTACGCCGAAGGTCTGGCGCAACTGGCCAGTCTGCGCGAGCCAGTCGACCGCTTCTTCGATCAGGTCATGGTGATGGCGGAAGACGAAGCCGTGCGCCGCAATCGGATTGCCTTGCTGTCACGTCTGCGCCAGCTGTTCCTGCAGGTGGCCGATATCTCCCTGCTGCAAACCAAGGGGTAGGGCAGTGAACGCTGGGCGGGGGCAGAAGCCGCTGATCGTGCTGGACCGGGATGGAGTCATCAACGAAGACTCGGACGCCTATGTCAAATCTGCCGAGGAATGGATTCCCATTCCCGGCAGCATTGAGGCAATTGGGCGACTCACCCGCGCCGGCTATTCAGTGGCGGTTGCCACCAATCAGTCCGGAATCGGCCGCGGCTACTACGACGAGGCGGCGCTTGAGGCCATGCACGCCAAGATGCTCGATTTGGTGGCAAAGACCAGAGGACGTATCGATGCCATCGTGTACTGCCCTCACCATCCGGACACCCAGTGTGATTGCCGTAAACCCCTGCCAGGCTTGCTCCACCAGATCCAGGAGCAGCTCGATGTAAGCCTTGCTGGCGCCTACATGATCGGTGACAGCATACGCGACCTGGAAGCCGGCGTGGCCGCCGGTTGCCGTCCCGTGCTGGTCCGTACCGGCAAGGGTGAGAAAAGCGTTCTGGCGCTGCCCCAGAGCGGTCTGGGCGATGTGCCCGTCTATGATGACCTGGCGGCTTTTGTCGATCAGTTGATTAGCGGATAAAACCGGTGCCCGAATGCGCCTGACGGTTGATTCCGGGCCTAAAAATCTGTATCGTTACGCCTCCAAATTCGGCGTGTAGCGCAGCTTGGTAGCGCACTTCGTTCGGGACGAAGGGGTCGCAGGTTCGAATCCTGCCACGCCGACCAAAAACACCAATGAAATCAGCAATAAACGACAGACCGCTTAGATGCGGTTTTTTTACGCCAGCCGATTGTCACCTATTTGTCACCTTGATTTTTATGTGGTTTCTGGTGCCGCCAGGTGAGTCACAACAACAACCCAGCACGCCGCGAAAAGTTTTTCTTTGCCCTGCTCCCCCATTCAAAGTGCTACAACGCTACAACGCAGCAACGGCGCGGCTTCTGGCCGTTTTTTAAGTGCTACAGGTTCAACGGTGTAGCAGTTCGAAACAGGCCGCCAGCCCAGACAGGACGCGGGTTGTAGTGGTGTAGCACTTCGTTAAAGGGGTAACAGGGAGGGAGATATTCAGGAAGGATGGGCACCTTGCCGCGAGTCATGCCAGGCCGCGTCCGGTGGTGCCCGTTGCCGTGTGCGTCAGCCGCCACACATCAGCCCGGTTCGGTGGTGCTTAGATGATGGCTTCCGCTCTCATCAGCACATTAGTTTCGGGCTCGGGGTCTTTCTTGTACCCCGGCTGAGTCGCCCAATACTCATGCCAGGCCCGTTTAGCGTCCGCCAGCGCTTGCTCCAGGTTGCGCTCAGCCTCTTCCGCTTGCTGGCGAGCTTTGACCACTTCCTCACCCTGGCGGTGCTTACGCGCATCCTTCAGGCGGTCAAGCGCTGCGTTTAGTTCCTTTTCACACTCCAGGAGCAAGGCGCGGGCTTTTAAGTATCCGTCCTGTGTCATGGCCACCCCCTAGAGCTCGTGGCTGAAGGAGAAAAAATACACGACCGACGCGTCTAGCTGGTTGCCGTCAGCGTTGGCCGGGTGGGTATAGGTGCCGCCCGATAGATTGGCCCGCAATGTGCCAAGCACCGATCCATCAGCCACAAACGGGCGCAAGGCCTTAACGATATCGTCCGCCAGCTCGTCCAGGTCCGACTCATAGTCAACATGGCCAGCCGACACTATTCCGGCAATGCAGACATTCCGTTCATTCCGAGCGGTGTTCTGATTTCCAAACTCAATGCCGTTACAGGCCGTGCTGATTGCAATGGCCGGAAGGCTTGAGCCCAGCTCCGCCAGGCTTTCCGGCGTCCCTCGAACCACCATTTGACCGGCGTCAGTGCGGTACCCGTTTTCTGTACGGATGCCCTCAAGCGCCGCCACAATCTGATTTACGATTTCTGTTCCCTTGGTCATTCTGCACCGCCTTTGATTACACCAATACGTGAACTAAATGTGATTCCGATATCTGCCCGAATCTTGAAATGGGTACCGTCAAAGTTCGTGTCCGCCTTTTTGTGCGGCTCCACGGCAACCGGGCGCCCGTCCGAACCCTTGAGCATTAGCCGGCGAACGACTGGGGAGACAGCCGGATCCGCGAACACATACCAACGGCCGGCATTGATGTTGGGGCTTGAGAGGATTTCCAGCCGGTTGCCCGTTTCCTGGTTCAGGCGATGGGCCAGCATTTCCAGCTCCGGCGCCACCACAACGAAGCGGGCCTTGTTGTTGGCTGGCTCATCACGGCGTAACGGTTGCGTCCGCAACTTACCCACGGCGGCCGCCAGGCTTTCCGCGCTCAATGCCTCCGCAACGATGTTGCCCAGGTCAACATGAAAGACTGGGGCGCCGTCCTGAAGATTCGGGTTAGCCTCCAGGCCGTTGAAGATATCGCGGTTCTCGATCCGGGCGGCAGAACTGCCGAAGGAGGCAAAGATGTTGTCTAACAATCCAATGTCATCGTTCACGATGGCCTGGCGGGAAATGGACATAACACGCCCATAGGTTCGAAGCTGAGCTTTCACGTTGCCGGTTTCGGAGACGACAGAGCTCGCCACGTAGCTGGACAGCTCGCCCACCTCTTTTAAGGCTGCATCCGCTGAAATGTTCGGAAGCTCCACCGGAACGAAGTTAGGGACGATCAGAGGAGCGCATAACGCCAGGTGATCGGCGAAGGCGTCAAACCGTTGCGCCGCGAGCTGGCGAAAGCCGTCGCCCATGGCGGTGCGAAAGTCCACCCGGCTTAGACCTAGCGCCACAACAGACGCATCATTCCCGGGGCGGCGGCCCTTCGCCATGGCTTCTAGTTCACCGGCAAAGTGCGCCATTTCGGTAAAGCTCATCTCCGCGACTCGATCCGCCAGCGGGTGGGCGTGGACCGGCGATAGACCGGCCTTGATTTGAACGGCGTCAGGTAACGCCGCGAACAGCTCTTTAGCTGATATCTGAATCTGAGGCATAAAGTAACCTTTGTGGGTTTCTCGTGTTTGCACGGTGGCGGGGCTCCTGGTGGTGATGGCCATGGGGAGCCGAAAATTACCGGGGGCCGCGCCTCAGATTTCAGGCTAATACTGTATAACCAGACAGTTCCTTTTTTTTCGTCAACGCCGCCTATCTGAGTAACTCATGAAGGCGGCGGGCTGATGTCAATGGCCGCGCTCCGCTTCGGAATGCTCGGAGTAAGGCGGCATCAATCGGGGGAAGGTCCGGGTACGCGTTACCCTTCACTTTCGGTAATACCCGGCTTTCAAAGCGCTTAATTGCGTCCGCCAGCCTGTTCGAGATAGCCCAAGTGGACAGGTCGTCCAAGGTCGTCGCAATCTCATTGGCAGCATCTCGTAACGCCCGGTTGCGGGCGTTCGTCCTGGCATGACTCGACAGGCCCAGGGCCAGCTCCAGCGGCTCCCCGGCTGCGTGCCGTTTGAATCCGGACACAAGCCAATGCCGAATCGCTGGCGGGATCGGTTCGGCCTGTTCCAGGAATAACACAGCCAGGTAGAAAAGGTCGGTGGCATCCATGCCGGCGCATTCCGTTGTCTGGTGATCGCTCATCACCGCACCCGCCTGGCCTGCTCAAAGCGATGCCCGAAACGGTCCCTCAAGGCCGCCAGCATGGTTTCATCTGGTCCCCGGGCCGGATCAATGACAACGAAGTCCGCGCCATCAACCCGGCAGCTCCAGACTTTTGGCGTTGGCCGGTCATTGGCCGCCAGCAGTCTCAAGAGCTCGTCCTTGTGCTCCACCAGCATGGCCCGCAGATCGGCCGTAATGGCTCCCCTTGGGGCATCAATGACCAATTTCCCATCCCTGGCCGCCAGCCGGATTCCTACCTGTTGAACCCTCTCTATGATCTCGTGGGCGCTCATAGTTCGAATTCCTCGCGGTCATCATCAGAGGGAACCGAACCATCAGCGCATGGCCTTTTACTGGTTACGCTAATTTCTCCTTCCGGCGTGTCCCCGGCTCCAAGTGCTACAACACTACAGGCCGCGCCGTTGCTGGCTTTCCGGGCTTTTTGATCTGCTACAGGGACGGTGGGTGTAGCACTTAAAACCGGGCCAGAACCCGCGCCATCATTGGGTTGTAGCGGTGTAGCACTTGAAGAGGGCGTAGCACTTTTGGGCATATAGCGGCCCCAGGCGTCTTCAAAGTCGGATTTGTTGAAACCGCGCCGCACGTCCAGCCCTATACGGACATCCTTGGATTTAATGCCGAAATCCGCTAGACGGTTGGCCAGTTGACGCGGCGTCATCGGCTTTCCCCGGTTCCAGGTTGCCCAGGGTGCTTCATCATCAGCCGCAAGCGCTTCCAACAGGTCACAACTGAAAATCTTCGTGACCCGCTTCGAATCGAAAACGGTTTTAATGTCCGCCAGCAATTCCGCGCCGATACTGGGCGCCTCTTCTTCCATGCCGTGAAGGGAGATAGCGGCACTCCTGGCCGCGCGTGGCCATTCTTCGCCCGCCAGCTCCGCCACGATAAGCAACGGCTCCCAGCAGTCGTTAGCGCGATCATTAAGCCCTTCGATCTCTGCCGGCCTTGCCCGCCGCACCGCGTCCCGGTTGTCGAGATAGAACCGGGCTATCTTCTCTCTCAAGGTGCTGAAGGTCTCGTCATCCGTATGCCGGAGCTTGACCGTTGATTCACCTGGAAGCTTGCGGCGCAGGCGAAGCGGAATACTCCTATCCTGTAGCGTGTCGGCAATCTTCCCGATGCCACAAAGCGCTTTTGCTCCCCATACATCGAACCGGGCCGGCGTGTGGCCATCCCCTACGCACCGAATCACATAGGCGCTATCGCGGGTGAACCCAGCATTAAGAATGCCCCGGGCCTCTTCCTGTGCGGCCAGGAATGCGTCCACCTCATCAACCAACAGGGTCGGGCGCCACATCTCCAGGGATCGGAATAGAGCGGCGGGCGCGATGTTGGAGACGGTCAGCGGGCGACAGGCCAGGCGGCCCAGAACACCAAGCATGATGGTCTTACCGCAACGCTTTTCCGGTGCCGTGATATTCGCAATCGGCGCGACTTGAACCTCATCAATGAACCATGTGAACACCGCCCACAGGGTGGCGGCCCGGATTGTTGGGGCGTCGGCTATCACATGCTGGGCAATGATGGCGGCAATCTCGTTTAGTAGCTCGTTTCCGTTTACCGGATCCGGCCAGGGGATCACCTCGGGGAATAACTCAAGCTGGCCGGCCTCGTCGTCCTCGCTCGACTTGGTGAGACGATCGAACTCCGTTAAGGACACTTTCCCAGCTTTGGCCCGGCTCCTGATTCGTGCGTAATGCGCCGGATCCTCGGCCCGCACCGTTCGCAAGAGCTCCAGGACGTGAGATTCAAAGAGGGCGCCCGGATCATCAGCAAGCGCATTCAGTGCCGCCTCGATAACCTCTTTACCAGCCGGGGCCGCGTCATCCTTGGGCACCTCCAACGCCAGCTCATTGGCCCCAGTGCCTGGCATCCCTTGGGAATCCCCGGGAGCGGCATCTATCGTGGCCTCTGCTACCTCTGGCGGCTTCTCCGACTTGTGACCGCACACAGAACAGGATTCGTACTCACCTTCACCCAATGTGCCGCACTGGGGGCAATCACGCGAGGGCGCTACTATCGCGAGCGCTTGTTCCTGGTCCTGGCTTTCAGGTACCGGCGCCGCGTCGTAAGTGTCCAGCGCCTGCTCAATTGCAGAAGCAACAGCATCAGGACCGCGCTCGTTCCACACGTCCCAAAAGTCACAGGGGCGCCCGTCCAGATCGGGAACCGCAAGCGCAGTCCCCAGTTTTACGGCAACCTTCGTCGCAGCCTTTACGCCTGGATTTTTACCATCCGGCTTAATGTCGTTGTCCGCGAGGATCAACACCATCGAATCGGGGGCCAATGTTAATGCCGCCATGACAACGGCTTCCAGGTTTCCCGCACTCATGGCCGCCAGCGCGGGATAGTGCGTTACGGAATGCACCGCCGCCACGGTTGCCAGCCCTTCACCGACTAGGACAACGCCATCAGTCCCACGTACCTTACCCAGCGAGTGAAAGCACCCAGCCGTGCGGCCGCCCTTCATGAATTCCTTCACGCCGTCCGGATCTATTGTTTGGATCGAGGCTAGGCGACCTTGTACGTCATACAGCGGCACTAGCAGAAAATCTTTCCACGATCCGGCTTGCCCCCATGGTCCGCGCCGTCGCTTCACCAATGGACCAAGGCTAAGGCCTTTCCGCAAGGCATACTTATGCTTGCCAGGATCACCCTTAGCCGCGGCTAAAATGGATTCGGCCCGCTTGGCGGCTTCCTCCTGCTTCAGCCGTGTCTTCTCTTCTTCGCGTAGCCGGCGCTCTTCCGCCTTGGCCTTCAGTTGGATCAGTTCACCCTTCGGCTTGGGCTGGCGGCCATCCATGCCCAGGCATTGGGCGACCTGGCGCAAGGTGTCCGCTTTGTCCCAGCCGTGAACGTGAGACAGCAGGGCGAAGCCATCACCCGTCAAGGTGTCGCCACCCTGGCCACAGACAAACGAGCCGCGCCCGTCTTTGTCATCGAACCGGAAGCGGTCAGCACCGCCGCAGCCAGGGCAGGGGCCGTGCTTGTTTACAAGGTGCCGCGCCTCGATGCCCAGGGCGGTCAGGATCTCCCGCCAGCGGCCGTTAGCAGCGGCGTGTACATCATCGAAGCTACTCATGATCCACCCTCCGCTTCACCGCTGCCGGGTACCCTGGCCAGGAAATCAAATTCCTGTTCGTCCGCCTCGTTCTGCAGCTGGCGGCCAATGAGTTGAACCGCCAGCATCAAACCTTCATGGTCGATTGGGTCAAGATATCCGCCCTCACTGGTGCAAGACCGTGCCGCGTCCTCGATGACGATTCGAGAGATAGCGTTTATTGCAGATCCGGCGTTGCGCATCAGCTCAGAGATTCGCTCGATTTGCATCCGGTAGGACCATTCGGGCCAGCCTGGCGCGGTTGCGGTTGCGCTTTCAGGCTCGGGTGTCTGAGTAGTGCCGGGGCGTGGTGGCCAGTTGGTTTTCATTGCGCCACCTCCGCCGCGTCCATGGCGCGTGCAATGTCCATGTGGTGGTTATAGCGGTCCAGGCGGTTCTTCAGGCTGGAATCGGAGCGCAGGGCGGCCAGGGCCATGGCACGATGTGCGGCGGCTCGTTTGGCGAGTGCGCGGGCGGTTGCTTCTCGAATTACAGACGGATTGAGGGCGTGTAGAAGGGTCATGGTGTTGGTTCCTTTCTGTGTTTGGGAACCGTCACCGCTTGCTGCCAAGCAAGGATTGGTGACGGATTGCGCGGCGTTGGCAGACCGGGCAGAAAGGACCCCGGCACACCCGAAGGTGTCACCACGCAACCCGCCATGACACGACGTTGCGGGCACAAAAAAAGCGCCTGCAATCGGTTGGGGGCGCTTGTGCGCCTTTCTGCTATTCGGGCTGCCAAGCCCGGCTACTGATTTTGCAGTAGCATCGTAAGCATAGGCCAAGGGGCTGGAAAGGGTCAAGGTGTTCATCCGGCCACCCCCTGTACGCATGCTCCAGGGCTGGCGGCCAGGCGGTAACGCTTCACCCTGGTTACGCGCCCGAAGTTGTTCGGCACTTCCTCCCAGTCGGACACAATGTCCAGGCTATGCCGGCTCCTGAGCTCGGCAATGGTGGAGTTCAGACAGTGGTCGCCATACCGCTCGGCTTCGAATCGGTTAAGGCTCATTCCCTCGCACAACAGGCGGCGGATGGTGTCTAGCTTGTTGGGCCTCGCCTTACATGGCTGATTGTTCCCGGTGGCATCTTCCTTGAGCCAGGCCTCTGGGTTGTTCAGATCCTGGTTCGTCATGGCCAGCCCTCAGCACGCTGTATTTGGCTTTTCTTCGAACTGGCTAAGCCAGTCGATCAGCGTTTGGCGGCGATAGCGGACGATGCGGCCCATCTTGATAAAGGCCGGGGCGGGAGAGCCAAAGAGCGAACCGAAGTGACGGGAGCCCTTGAGGGTGTGAATGGAGCACCCCAGCAGCGCGGCCGCCTCGGTGGTGTCTAAGAGTTCTAAATTGCTGTCTTTGGTGTCGTGCTGTATTGCGGCTTTCATGTTCGGGTGTCTCCGTTGCTGTTTGTGCTTTGGAGATAGTCCCGGTTTCTGGTGGACATGTTTAGGGGTGACATGTCGCAAAGTGAATCAGGAAAGAAGAGAGCTGGACCGCCAGCGGCAGGCACGCGGGCGCCAGGGGCTCAACATTGAGAAGTGCGACAGTGCTACAACCCGTGCCCTGACTGGGCTGGCGGCCTATTTCGATCTGCTACACCTTTGAGCCTGTAGCACTTTGAAAACCGCCAGAAGCCGCGCCCTTGCTAGGTTGTAGCGTTGTAGCACTTTGAACAGGGGAGCGGCCGAGAGAAAAAAGCCGGCGCCGCCTTAGAGTTTGTCGCAGCACATGAGGGGCGCCTATTCACCTTGCTTGTCATCGGGCGGCGGTTCAGCATCCAGAAAGTTGATGAGCTCCATGAACGTGGTGAGATTGTTGCGTTTCTTCAGTTCGTCAATTTTCTTTCTGAATCTTCGCCTGGCCAGTTCAGCTTCAGAGGTTGTGATTCTCTGGATCTGACGGCGGCTTAGGCCGTATTTCCTCCCCAGCTCCATGGCGTTCGCGCCGTTGAACTCTTGTCTTATCTGCTCGTTCCTTTGGATGCGTTCACCCTTTCCTGTAGCAGGAACATACAGGTACGAGCCTCCGACAAGTTCGGCCATGCTTTTAACGACCTCTTCCGCCAGCGCGGCCGCCGCGCCATCATCCAGGCCGAATGAACGTTTCAGTGACTCTTTAATGATGCGCTCAAGTTCTTCTTTGGAATTTGCCATGAACCTCCACCTTCACCACCCGTAAACCCAGCAACGACGCGGCACCGTGCGCCCTGGTGGTGGTGGCTATGGATTGCCGAAAATTTGCCACAAACCGCGCCTCCTCGCCCCCGTAAGGGTCGCCCCCGGCGGAGTACCTACGCTCCATTCCGATAAGTGCTACACCGCTACACCCCGCGCCCTGACTGGGCTGGCGGCCTGTTTCGATCTGCTACACCCTTGAGCCTGTAGCACTTCCAAATCAGCCGGAAGCCGCGCCGTCATTGGGTTGTAGCGTTGTAGCACTTTGAACAGGGGGAGATGGGGCGGAAGTGTCGCCACCTGGCGCGGCCTCAGGTCGCTTTTCTTCAAACAGATCAGCGAATGCGTTTACCACTTCCCGCGCGCGGTTCGGCTGAAGGTGTCCATAGTGTTCAATCGTCGTGTTGATATCGGTGTGCGCCATCAATCGCGAGACCGTCAACAGATCCACGCCGTTCATCACCAACGTTGATGCGAAGTTATGCCGAAGGGTGTAGAGGTGAAGCTCAGCCGGTAGGCCGCCAGCATCACGCACCTTGTACCAAGGCTTCTGCATTGCGCCCTTATCCATTCGGCCGCCAGTGACAGGCGAGGCGAACACATACCCGCTCGCCGGCTTTCCCTTCTGCTTGTGCCAGGCCGCCAGCACATTCGCCGCCTGTTCGGATATCGGGAAGGTTTGGGGCTCTGGCTTATGGTGCGCGGTTTTCTCGATCACCTTCCGGATGGTTTTGAAAGGAAGGTTCACATGCTCCCACCGCAGGCCAAACAGATCACCCGGGCGGAACCCGGTGTAGAACATCATCATCAGCCAGGGCTTAACATGGTCGGCATACTCCAGGCCGTCCAGGTCGGGGAGGTGTCGCTTGCCATGGGCGCGGCTGTTGCGGCGTTGCGTCCTGATCATCTCCTGGTAGGCGTCCAGGCCGGCAAAGAATGCCGTAACCTCTTCTGCAGAAAGATAGCGTCGGGCGGTGCCGGCCTCCGCCAGCTCTTCCTCGCTGAGTGCCGGCCGCTCCGGCTTAGCGCCCTTCAACGGGTTCGAGTCGATCAACCCAGCCTTGGCCGCATGGTTGAGCATGGCTCGCATTGCGTCCCACTCGCGGCTGATCGTCCCGAACTTCGCGCCGCTCTTCTCGCGTTCGTTCTGCCAAGCCATCAGGTCTTGCCGGGTGAGTGATGGCATAGGGCGAGACAGCCAGTCGCCAAAGCTCCGCTCTATCATTTGAATGGTTTCTTTCCCGGTCTTACGGCGCCCCAGGTAGACGCTGTAATGGCCATCAAGATAGGCCTTTACCGTTTGAGCCCGTAATCGCTTGGCCTCGGCTTTCGCGGCTTCCTTGGCCGCCAGCGGGTCCACACCTTGAATAGCATCATTAAGCTTTGTCCTGGCCGCATTCCTGGCCATAGCGACGGCCATTTCAGGGTAGCGCCCGATGGTGATAACACGGGGGCGTCCATCCGGTGCCCGATACTTCACCCGCCACGATCCTTTCCCGCCGCCCCTGGCCAACAGGTGGAAGCTGCCAAGCTCTGTATCCCATAACCGTTCATTGGCTTCTGATGTCGCGATGAAATCAGCAGCAATCGGCGCGGTTATCTTCTGCCTCAAAGGATCGCTCATTTTTTTGTGTCACCTATTTGTCACCTCGGCACGCAAATTTTAGCATACCTAGAACAACCTCAAGTAACCAAGTAAGGCATCGGAAACAGATCTATCATTTTGATTTTTAAGGCTCTTTCAGTATCTGGGCGTTACTGTAGGTTTATACAGGTTTTGCTAATTTTCTCGTTCGGGACGAAGGGGTCGGAGGTTCGAATCCTCTCACGCCGACCATCTATTTAGTTATTGATTTTAAAGTATTTTTATCTTCCTGTTAGATCCTGCCTTGCCTCTTCTAGTTCCCTCTCGATTTGTTTGTGATCCCTTCTCTTTTTCTGCACAGTCCCTCGTTAGTAAATGTCTAATACAGGGGGGCATGAGCACAGTTACGTCTGCAGTGCCCTGCTTCAGCTGAATCGCCCTGCTTTAATTAAATCTAGGTTTCACAGTTGGCACTCGACGTGTGGATAAAAAAGAGCCCGGCACTTGGCCGGGCTCTCAGTGACTAGACGTCTAGAGGTAGCGGTACTTACACGTCCAGGTTCGTCACCGTCAGTGCATTGGTCTGAATGAAGTCCCGCCGCGGTTCCACTTCGTCGCCCATCAGGGTGTTGAAGATCAAGTCCGCTGCGATGGCATCTTCCACAGTGACTTTCATCAGGCGCCGCGTATCCGGATCCATGGTGGTTTCCCACAGCTGATCCGGGTTCATTTCGCCCAGTCCCTTATAGCGCTGGATGCCTTGGCCCCGTTGTGCCTCCACCATCAGCCAGCGCAATGCCTCTTCGAAGCTGGTAATTGACTGGCGCCGTTCGCCACGCTGTACGTAGGCACCCGGCTCGATGAGCCCGTCCAGTTTCTTGGCAAACTGGGCGACCGCTTGGTAAACCGGCGACGAGAAGAACTCATGGTTGAAGAAATAATCGTCTTCCAAACCATGGACCCGCACCGTTACCTTGGGTAGATACTGGTCACGCTCATCGTCGGGCTCGACGCTGTAGTCGAACATGGTTCCGGTGCTGGCGTCCTTGCTGAGTTCTTTACGCAGACGTTCCACCCAGCTGGCAACGGTCGCTTCAGTCGTGAGGTCCTCTACCCGCAGTTCAGGCAGATAGATCATGTGATGCAGCACCTGACGCGGGTAAGCGCGCGAGAGCCGGTCGATCATCGCCATGACCGTGCGGTATTCGCTCACCAGCGTTTCCAGCGCGGTTCCGCTGATCGGTGGCGCGGACGGATTGACATAGAGCTTGGTGTCATCGAGCGCCGCTTGCGTCAGATAAGCTTCCAACGCCCGCTCATCCTTCAGATACTGTTCTTGCTTGCCTTTCTTCACCTTGTACAGGGGTGGCATTGCGATGTAGATGTAACCCCGATCAATGATCTCGCGCATCTGACGGAAGAAGAAGGTCAGCAACAGTGTGCGGATGTGGGACCCGTCCACGTCGGCGTCGGTCATGATGATGATGCGGTGATAACGGATCTTTTCCGGATCGAATTCTTCCCGACCAATTCCACAGCCCAGGGCCGTGATCAGCGTACCCACTTCGGCCGAAGCGAGCATCTTGTCGAAGCGCGCCTTTTCCACGTTAAGGATCTTTCCCTTCAACGGCAGAATCGCCTGAGTCTTACGGTCGCGACCCTGCTTGGCGGAACCGCCGGCGGAATCACCCTCCACTATGAAGAGTTCGGACAGGGCCGGATCTTTTTCCTGGCAGTCCGCCAGTTTGCCTGGCAGGCCCGCAATATCCAGCGCACCCTTGCGCCGCGTCATTTCGCGAGCGCGACGTGCCGCTTCCCGCGCGCGTGCCGCGTCGATGATCTTGTTAACCACTGACTTGGCTTCCTGGGGATTCTCCCGCAGGTAGTCGGCGAAGATGTTCCCCATCTCCTGTTCCACCGCCGTTTTAACCTCGGAGGAGACCAGCTTGTCCTTGGTCTTGGAGGAGAACTTGGGATCCGGCACCTTCACCGAAATGATAGCGGTAAGACCTTCACGTGCGTCATCACCTGTGGTCGCGACCTTGGCCTTCTTCTGCATGTTCTCCTGATCGATGTAGACGTTCAGGGTGCGGGTGAGGGCGCTGCGGAAGCCGGCCAAGTGTGTGCCGCCATCGCGCTGCGGAATGTTGTTGGTAAAGCAGTAGAGGTTTTCCTGGAAGCCGTCATTCCACTGCAGGGCCACTTCGACACTGATGCCGTCGTCGCGCTGTTTGGTGAAGTGGAAAACTCGGTTGATGGGATTCTTGTTGGTGTTGAGGTATTCGACAAAGGCTTTCAGCCCGCCATCATACTGGAAAACTTCTTCCTTGCCGGACCGCAGGTCCTTCAGGGTGATCTTCACACCCGAGTTCAGAAACGCCAGCTCCCGAATGCGCTTGGCCAGGATTTCGTAGTGAAACTCGATGTTGGTAAAGGTTTCGGCGGACGGCCAGAAGTGTACGGTGGTTCCGGTGCGATCCGTCTCTCCCACAACCGAGAGCGGCTGCTCGGGCACACCATGCTGATAGATCTGTTCATGGACCTTACCGGCACGGCGAATGGTGAGTTTCAGCTCCTTGGACAGCGCGTTCACCACCGAAACACCCACGCCGTGCAGACCACCTGAGACCTTATAGGAGTTGTCGTCGAATTTCCCTCCGGCGTGCAGTACCGTCATGATGACTTCCGCAGCCGACACTCCTTCCTCCGGATGGATATCGACCGGGATACCCCGACCGTTGTCGGAAACAGAGATGGATTCGTCAGGATGGATCGTGACGCGGATGTCGTCGCAGTGACCGGCGAGCGCTTCGTCGATGGAGTTATCCACGACTTCGAAGACCATGTGATGGAGCCCTGTGCCATCATCGGTATCGCCGATGTACATTCCAGGGCGCTTGCGGACGGCATCGAGCCCCTTCAGTACTTTGATGCTGGACGAGTCGTATGCGTTGTCAGTCATTTCGTTAGAAACTCCTCGCTGGTTCGAAGCGGAACCTCGTTGATGCTACCTTGTTCCACGTGGAACATCTTTAAGGGTAGGTCAGGGCTCCAATAATGTGACGCGGCGTCCTTGTTGAGAGCCGTAATAAATACCTGTGTCTGAAGTTGCTCTAGCAGGCGACAAAAAACCTGGGCATTCGCTTCATCCAACTCTGCATGGAGATCATCAATCAAATAGACACTGGCTTGATTGGTAAGCTCCGCCAAGCAGGCACCTTGAGCCAGCTTCAGCGCACAGATCACGATCTTCTGCTGGCCCCGCGACAAATGGTCCCGCGCATCTAGGCCCTGAACCGTCAGGCGTAGATCGCAGCGGTGCGGGCCGGCCATGGTGCGTCCGGACGCTATATCGCGGTCGCGGCTATCCGCCAACACATCCGCCAAGGAACGATCTTTCCCCCAGCCGCGCGCATAGTCGATCCGAATCTGCGCCGTCTCGAACTGAAACGCGGCCAACATCTCACGAACCCTTGGCTCCAACAAGTCCAGGTAGCGGCGGCGTGCGGCATCAATCAGATCGCCGTAGCGCACCAGATGTTCATCCCAGACCGCCAGTTGGCGACCGTCTATTCTACCACGTCGCAGCAAACTGTTCCGCTGTTTCAGGCTTCGCTGATAATTGCGCCAATGTTCCAAGTAACCATGTTCCACGTGGAACACTCCCCAGTCGAGAAACTGCCGCCGCTCCTTCGGCCCCCCATTCAACAACTCAAAGGTTTCCGGAACAAGCAGGACCACCGGGAGCAGCACAGCCATGTCCGCGATGCTGGTGATCGTACCCCCATCCAAACGATAGCGGCTGTCGCCGCCTAGGGCCTTAGCCACACCCAGCTCATGTCCGACGTTATCCCGTGCCACCCGTCCATAAACCACGGCTTCCTCTTCCCCAAGCCGGACCACGGAGGAGAAGAGACGACTGCGAAAGGAACGGCCCAGCGCTAAAACATGAATCGCTTCCAACACCGACGTTTTGCCGCTGCCGTTCAAGCCATAAAAAAGGTTCACGCGCTCCGACGGGAGCAGGTTAGCCTCCGCCAGATTACGCACGTTCCGAATTCTAAGCTTTTGCAGCAGGCTCATGATTGAGTCGGCCCATTGATAGACGTGCAAAATGCCAGGAGATGAGACAACAACTGAGAACCTCGAGAAGCCGGTGCCATTTGAAATCCGTCAAAGAGAAGCAGAGCAGGTAGTTTCCGTCAGGGGGTAACGCCACGTCCTTGCGTAAAATCATGACCAGGAAAGAATACCTTAGGACCGCTCTGGGCACCATCGACGCGGCCAAAGCGGCCTTCCGAGAAGAGCCCAGAGTTCATGCAGATTAGCAGTTGAACCTGACGGACCAACGAAGCAGGAGACGCGGATGGCCCGGACTGATCGAAGGTATCGAAGCAAATCACATTGACTGCAGTCGCAGATACAGGGAAATTCCATCCAAAAACATCTGAACGGCAATGGCGACCAGTAACATACCCATCAGGCGCTCCATCGCGATCAAGCCACGTTTCTTCAGAAGTCGGTAAAGTAGGGTTGATGAAAGCAGGATGATGGCGCTTGCCGCCCAAGCTAATCCCAATGCGAGCGACCAATCCCACATCCGCTCCGGCTCCTGGGTCGTCAACAACATGATGGTTGCAAGGGTAGAGGGACCGGACAAAAAGGGTACCGCCAACGGCACGATAAAGGGTTCTCCCTCCAGAGCATCCTCCCGCCCGTCTGCTTTATTCGGGAAGATCATGCGAATGGCGATAAACAACAGCACGATGGCGCCTGCGATGCTGATGGATTCCTGCCGCAGGTGAAAAAACTGCAGGAGATAGCGCCCGCCAAAGAGAAAGAGAAAAAGGATCACCAGAGAGATCAGAAGCTCCCGGATGAGCACCAGGCGGCGTCGCTGTGGTTCGACCGACTCCAGGACCGTCAGGTACAGGGGCACGTTGCCGATCGGATCCATAATCAGAAAGAGCAAAATTACCGCTGACCAAATATCCACGCGACCATTCTCCCACTGTGCGGTCTGTCCGATCTGGTTCCTGACTGATCGGTTCAGCTACCTCTTCAGTATAGAAATAAAAAAGCCCGGTCATTCAGATGACCGGGCTCTCTGTGACAAAGGCCAGCTACGGCCTTCACTCACTGTTCTTAATCAGTGCAGCATATTCAGCCGCTCGTCCATGAACATATCCATTTCGGGCGCGAGCACGTGAATGTAGCGATCGAAATAAAGGAACTGTTTCAGCAGCAACGCGAATTCCCGCGGGAAATGAAGACCGTGCTGTTCGCCCAACTTCACCAGATCCATCAGGATATTGTTGATGTCCTCTTCCTCCACATTCACATCGACTGCAGAGTAATCCGGCACCATCGAGTCCATCCGCTGATACAGGCGACGGATATCCTTCGCTAACACGCTGCTGCTGACCTCACCCTTGGTGACGCCAATGCGAATCATCGCGTCCGCCATGCCGTCGAAATTTCCGGTCATGATGGCAGAAATGAAGTCGGAAATTGCTTCCCAGGTTCCAGCGCCCAAGCGCCCGACGATACCAAAGTCGATAAAGCCGACCCGCCCGTCTTCCAGTACCAGAAGATTCCCGGCATGGACATCCGCATGGAAGAACTCGCATTGCGTCAGGCTGGCAAACCAGGTGTTCATCGCCGAGATCAGGGTGCGCTCAGGATCGGGACAATACTTGCGGATGGTGTTGAGATCGGTGAGGGGAACACCATAGAAGCGCTCCATGGTGAGCACCCGCATGGTACTGGCCTGCTCATAAACCTTGGGTACGGTCGCGCCTTCGTTATGGGTGTTCAACAGAAACTGATGGAATACCTGAAGATTGTGCGCTTCTTTATAGAAATCACACTCTTCCATCATGGTCCGCTGAATTTCCTGCACAATCCCCGACAAGGAGGTCCAGGACAACTTCGGCGCCAGGAACTCCACGACTTTCGCTGCCACGTACAGGAAATTCAGATCGGTGAGTAACACATTGGCCACGCCCGGTTTCTGAATCTTGATCACCACGTCCTCACCGGACACCAAGCGGGCAGCGTGAACCTGCGCAATGGACGCCGAGGCCAGGGGGATCGGATCGATTTCGGAATAGATCTCGTGCAGCGGACGCTGCAACTCCTCGTTGAGGATTTGCTTCATCAAGGTAAAGGGGAGGGGCTTGGTCTTGTCCAGGCAGTACTGGAACTCTTCGACGTATTCCTGCGGAAAAAAGGTGGGCGAACTGGCAATGAACTGACCCAGCTTGATATAGGTCGCGCCCAACTCTTCAAAGGTCTGCCGCAACAGCCGCGGAGTCGGCGGGCGCTCGCCCAGCGCATACCCCAACCCGATCCGTGACAGTACCGCTGCCGTCTGACCAATGCGCAACGCACCTTTGATGCCGCTAACCAATGCTTCCTTCATGCCCGATGGCCCCTCATCAACACCCTGCTCCCTTCATTCCTGACCGCACTGGGCGGCTTATCGCTAAACGGGGGGCTCTATCGCCCCCTGGCGCATCCTATAGACGCATGGGCATGACCACATACAGTGCCCGATCATCTTCGGTGGACTCGATCAACGCGCTGCTATTGGGACTGGCCAACGTCACCTTCACGTTGCCGCTGTCCATTACCCCCAACACGTCCGTCAGATAGCTGACATTGAAGCCAATCTGCAGGGGCTCAGCCTGGTACTCCACCATCAGGCTGTCCTCTGCTTCCTCATGTTCCGGGTTATTGGCAAAGACCTTAAGCAGATTGTGCTCAAACTGCAGCCGCACGCCACGGACATTCTCGTGCGACAAAATCGCAGCCCGCAGCAGCGTTCCCCGCAGTTCCTGGCGGTCCGCCATCATCACCATGTTGCCGCCTTTTGGCACAACCCGTTGATAATCCGGGAATTTTCCTTCGATAAGCTTGGATGTATACACATAGGAACCGATCCGGGCGCGCATATGGCTTTCGCCAAACTTGAGCACGCAGGGCGATTCCGCATCCGACAACAGGCGGGACAATTCCTGCACGCCTTTACGCGGCACAATCATCTGCCTCACATCAGAGACGGTTGTCGGCATTTTGATCGTCGCCAGTGCCAGCCGGTGACCGTCGGTCGCTACAACGCGCAGGTAATCGGAGGCCACTTCGAACAGCATGCCGTTCAGGTAATAACGAACGTCCTGTTGGGCCATGGCAAAGGCAGTGGCATCCAGGACTTCTTTCAGCTCGCCCTGGCTGACCGTCAGCTCAAGCCCCTCGGCCTCTTCCTCGATATTGGGATAATGATCCGCCGGCAGGGTCGACAGCGTGAACTGGCTGCGCCCGCTGGTCAGTTGCAGGCGGCCTTCCTTCAGGTTGAAGGTGATCCGGCCCTGATCGTCCAGGGCTCGGCAGATATCGGCGAGCTTCTTGGCCGGAACCGTGATGCGACCGGGCTCTGCAACCTCCACGTTGGTGATATGGCTGACCAGTTCCACCTCCATGTTGGTTCCGGTCAGGCTTAAGCCTGACTCATCCGCCACCATCAGGATGTTGGCCAGAACCGGCATGGTTTGCTTCTTCTCCACGACGCCCGCAATGATTTGCAGCGGCGTGAGGAGGGACTCGCGTGAAATGGTCAGTTTCATGTCTATCGCTCTTGGTCATTCAAATCGGTTCGGAATACACGCACCCCTACTAGGTGGTGAGGGTACGCATGAAATTCTGGTAGTCTTCGCGGATTGCCGGATCCAGACCCTGCAATTCCACAATCTTCTTGCAGGCGTGCAACACTGTCGTGTGGTCCCGACCGCCAAAGGCCTCGCCGATCTCCGGCAGACTGTGATTCGTCAGCTCCTTGGCCAACGCCATCGCCAGCTGGCGGGGGCGCGTCACCGAGCGGGTGCGCCGCTTGGACAGCAGGTCGGACACCTTGATCTTATAATATTCTGCAACCGTCCGCTGGATATTATCGATACTGACCTGCTTCTCGTGCAACGCCAGCAAATCCTTGAGAGATTCACGAATAAAAGGCGGCGTGATTTCCTGTCCAGTAAAGTGCGCATTGGCCGCGACCAGCTTCAGGGCGCCTTCCAACTCACGCACGTTGGAACGGATTTTCTGCGCAATAAAGAACGCCGCTTCGCTACTCAGGCGCACGTTACTCTGTTCGGCTTTCTTCATCAGAATCGCCACCCGCGTTTCCAGTTCCGGCGGCTCCACCATCACGGTGAGGCCCCAGCCGAAACGGGATTTGAGCCGCTCTTCCATGTTCTCGATTTCCTTGGGATAGCGGTCGCAGGTCAGGATCATCTGCTGACCGCCTTCCAACAAGGCATTAAAGGTGTGGAAGAACTCTTCCTGGGAGCGCTCCTTGCGCGCGAAAAACTGGATATCGTCGATCAGTAGCGCATCGACCGAGCGGTAAAATCGCTTGAACTCATTGATCGCGTTCAACTGCAGCGCCTTGACCATGTCGGCCACGAACCGCTCCGAATGGAGATACACCACCCGCGCGTTCGGTGTCTTCTTGGCGATGGCATTGCCCACCGCGTGCATCAAGTGGGTTTTACCCAGGCCCACGCCGCCATAGAGGAACAGGGGGTTGTAGGCGCCGCCGGGGTTGTCCGCCACCTGCATCGCCGCGGCACGCGCCAGTTGGTTGGACTTGCCCTCAACGAAAGTTTCGAACGTGAAGTTCGGATTCAGGAAGCTTTGGTGCTTGATCGCGCCTTCCACTTCCACGGTACGCTCACCGCCCGTCCGCTCCCGTTCGTCGTCACGGCCACCGCTACTGCCAGGACTTGTCCCGCTGTAACTGCCACTACTATTACTGGTTACTTGAACCCGAGGCGTGGAAGCGGCCTCAGCGGCCTCAATGTCTTTCTTCGAGCGCACGGATCCGATCCGCAACACCACCTTGGGCGCGCGCTCATCGCCGATCTCGCTCAGGATTTCGCGAATCCGGCCCAAATACTTATCCGCCACCCAGTCCAGCACGAACTTGTTCGGCGCATAAAGTTGCAATTCATCGTTCAGTTGTTGTGCCTGCAGCGGTCGCAACCAGGTGTTGAACTGCTGCGCAGGGTATTCCTCCTGCAGGTATTCCAGGCACTTTTTCCACATTTCCAAAGACACAGCTATCCCCCAGCCTACCAAGTGGCGACTGCACAGGTACGTAATTAAATTGTCTTGCGACCGCTAATGAAATAGCCCTTGGCTTTTCACGTTCGCGCGGTATCGGCACTAGACAGTGGGGTACTTCTCGTACCGCTTCACTCCACTGTTTCAGGCTGTGAATTCACAGCCCCATCATCCTTGAGCGTCCCAAGTCAGAGTGATCCACCATCCAAGCGCACGACTATATAGAGACAGGCAATCCATGCCTTTGACACGAAGCAACTTCTTCTTTGTTCTTGGCGCCAACCCGGTTCCATCGCTCGGCAGAACCAGTCATAGGACCAACGAAGGCAATTGTAACCTCTCCCTGTCGCAGGCGCCACCGCGCGAAATCAGGCTATTCCACAGGGTGTTAATAACTTTTTACAGCTTAATCCTGAGCTTGCGATCTTACGCACAGCCTTGTGCACAACGTGAAATGGGGAAAAATTTTTTATGCACAGATCCCCCTGAACAAGCCTGCCTGAGCACTGTGGAAAACCCGTGCAAGCGGCTGTGGATGACTCGACCGGTGCATAAGTGGCCGTTTCGTCCCCAACCCATGCGCCTGCTGTGTACCCCTTAGGCACTCCTTTTCCACCCCTCTATCAATGACCCATCTCTTTGAAAAAAAGAGTGTTTATTAGGTTGTCCACAGAAACAGGACTCTCTAATCTTCATAACCACAGTAAAACTTCTTAAAAAGAACCTTTAAATATTTAATAAGAAGCGTGAGACCAAATTGAATTCTTAGTTCAAATTCAATACAATCGCGCTCCCAATTTTGCTTTATGCTTTATCCAACCACCGAATTCGAGACTGAGTCATGAAAAGAACATTTCAACCCAGCGTACTGAAGCGCAAGCGTACTCACGGCTTCCGTGCCCGCATGGCCACCAAGAAAGGCCGTCAAGTGCTGTCTGCTCGTCGCGCCAAAGGCCGTAAGCGTCTGTCTGCCTGATTATTGAGCGAATGCCTCCTCATGAATTTCCCCGGAACAAGCGGTTACTCGCTTCCGGGGAATTTCGAAAGGTCTTCGAGCAAGCGAGCTTTCGCGCACCTCACCCCTATTTCCTGTTACTTGCGATTCGCAATGAACGGGATGCCGCACGTGTTGGCCTGGTTGTCGCCAAAAAGAACATTCGCAAGGCCGTCGATCGTAATCGCATCAAACGGCTGATTCGCGAATCCTTCCGACACCGCTTGGGAACATTGCCTTCCCTCGATATCGTAGTATTGGTTCGGAAAGATGCTGGCACCGGCGAGAACAAGCAGCTACTGGCTGTGTTGGATAAGCTTTGGTCACGTCTCGAACGCCAGGCAGAAGAGCAACGTGCGAAATCCGAGGTCCAGTGACGATGCGCCGACTCCTTTTGCTCCTGATCCGGGGTTATCAGTACCTCATCAGTCCCCTGATGGCGCCTCACTGCCGCTACTACCCTTCCTGCTCCGCATTTGCTCTTCAAGCAGTTGAACGCCATGGCGCCCTGCGCGGAAGCGCGCTCGCCATCAAACGGCTCCTTCGCTGCAATCCCTGGAGCGCGGGAGGATTTGATCCCGTTCCTGAGGTACAATCGCGCACTTCGACTCGTTGTCACTGCATTGACAGTGATCACTGCCAGTCCGACCTAACCCATCAATCCGACCCAATTAAGTAGTCATAGACCCATGGATGCTCAACGGACCATACTCATTGTTGCGCTGCTCGTCGTTTCCTACCTGATGGTTCTGGCCTGGAACGAAGATTACGGTCAGCAGCCCTATACCCAACAGTCGACGACACAAACGGAACGTCAGCCCGGTGATTCCCAGGCACCTGGCGCTCAGCTCGAACTTCCGGAAAATACGCAGGCTCCCGCTGTCAGCAACGGCACGGTCGCGACCACCGAAGCGGGCACGATTCGGGTGGAAACGGATGTCCTGAGTCTGGAAATTTCACGCCAAGGCGGCAATCTCGTGGAAGCCTTGCTGAAGGAGCATCAACGTACGTTGAGTTCCCCGGAACCCTTGTCGATTCTGGAAACCGGGCAACGCATGTAC
>JAEZAA010000048.1 GCA_023430625.1 Pseudomonadota bacterium | reverse complement strand
CCCCGTGCCCCGCCCGGGGCCGGCGAACGGGAGCGCAACCTAGAACGCCAGGTTCGACTGAACGTTGACGCTGCTCTGGTTCAAGCTGGCCGCGCCGCTGTTCTGGATGGAAACGCCCACACCCGTGAAGTTCAGGGAGCTGTTATCGATGCGATTGTTCGCTTCGAACGCAGAAGGCGTTCCCGCGTCGCCCAGGGTGTAGTTGACCGTGGTGCCGGTCACGGTGCCGTCCAGGTCGGACGTGTTCAGCGCCAGATCCACGCTGATGTCGCCAATGGCAATTTCCGTGGTGGAGGCAGTTACGGTATTGCCGTCGCCCATGGCATAGGAGCCGTTGTCGGCTGTGCGGGTTTCGGTGGTGTTGTAGCTGTCTGCCACGCTGTTGTCAGTGTTGGTCGTGGTGTCAGTGTCAGTGTTGTTGCTGTCATTGACACTGCTGTCGGTATTGGTGGTCGTGTTAGTGGCCGTGTTGTAGCTGTCGGCGGTGTCGACGCTGTTGTCCGTGTTGGTCGTGGTGTCGGTGTCAGCGTTGTAGCTGTCTGCCACGCTGTTGTCGGTGTTGGTGGTCGTATCAGTGTCGGTGACAGTCTTGGTGTTGTAGCTGTCATTGGCACTGTTATCAGTGTTGGTTGTGGTGTCGGTGTCAGTGTTGTAGCTATCAGCCGTGTTAACACTGCTGTCTGAGGTCGTGGCGGTGTTGTAGCTGTCGGCGGTATCAACGCTGTTGTCGGTGTTAGTCGTGGTGTCGGTGTCAGTGTTGTAGCTATCAGCCGTGTCAACGCTGCTGTCTGAGGTTGTGGCGGTGTTGTAGCTGTCAGCCGTATCAACGCTGTAGTCAGTGTTGGTCGTGGTATCGGTGTCAGTGTTGTAGCTGCTGTCGGTAGCCGTATTCGTCAGGGTGTTGTCGTCATCCATGGCATAGCTGCCACCCTCGGCGAAGTTGTTATCATCGTCCAGAGTCGGTTGTGCGTAGGCTTGAGCGGACAGGCCGAGAGCCAGGGCGATCGACGTGGCGAGAAGAGTCTTTTTCATGGTCCTTTTCCTTAATTGTAAGACGCTGATAAATAGCGTTTTATCTTGTTTGCTAGCCAATCCATGCATTCTTCATGCGACTAGGCCATTTGGTTGGCAGATGTTGTTTAGCATTAGTCGTGCCACTATCGTCACTATTTTCTTATTTATTGATTTTAAAGGTAAATATTCGTGATTCAGAGCCTGCGTGGGCAGAGAGAGGGGATCTTCTCTGTTTCAGAAATGAAACGACTAGTGACGTAGGTCTCTTACGGGCGACAGTTGTTGAATAGATTCAATGATTTGTATGGAAGGCAATCTGTAAAAAAGACCAACACCTTGTCCTCGCAAACGACTTTTGGGGTCTAGCACACGCGGCAAGGGGTTTGCCAATATTTTTTTCCAAACCGAAACCTGACCATTGCAGAAGAATTGAGCAATTTCTGCAGGGATTCGGCAATTTCTACAATCTGTTCTCTTTGATTCCGCGTTAAACGGCGGGCGGGTAATGGGCTGATTCGCCTTCCCTTAGCCTTGTTGATCCCCGCCTATCCTGGAGGGGCGCCTGCTCCAGGGTGTAGATCTGCTTACTGATGATCCTGTTGTCCTGAGATGGGCCTTCAAAGGGCCTGAGATGCAGGTGGCATGAATATTGTTACTCCGGCTGTGGCCTGTGTTTGTGCGGCCTGATGAGCCGAAACGGGCAGGGCATTGGATCGACCTTCGCCGACAGGCGTGGTTAACCTGACAGGAGAACCAAAATGAAATTTCAAATGTTGATGTTCGCCGGAGCTATGGTGGCCGCTGGGGCCGTTGTTGCACAGGATCAGGCGCAGCCTGACATCATGGAAGACCGCAGCACCACGCCACAGCAGATCGAGACGCACGATCCGACCATGGGATCCGATCATTCGATGGAGTCTGATTCCATGGGCATGGGAACCGGACAGGAGCAAGCAAGTCAGCAGTTCGATGAAATGGATACGGATCGCGATGGCTTGATCAGCGAGGATGAAGCGAACGAGAACGAACAGCTGTCGGGCGAGTTCAGCAATCTGGATGAAGACGAGGATGGTGCCCTGAGCGCCGATGAGTTCAGTACCTGGGAGCAGGAGCAAAGCGACCAGATCGAGTACTAATTCAGGTACTCGCACTGCATTGCCTGTATCCGACTTCCAGCCTCGCCAGGCTCGGAAGTCGGAGCTGAGCGGCGGTGGGTTACAAGGGAGATAGGCCATGAAACGAAGCGGACAAAAACTGGCTGTGACCGGGGCACTGGCGGGAGCCCTGGCATTGATCATGAGCGGCGCCGAGGCTCAGACTTCCGCCGGCAAGTCGGTCACCGTTGAGGTCCATGCCATTACCACCTCTGGTGTGGGCGAATCCCGGGGGAAGGTGACGTTTGAACAGCAGTCACAGGGTCTGTTGGTCACGCCGGACCTGAAAGGGCTGGAGCCCGGGCTGCATGGCTTTCACATTCACGAGAAACCAAGCTGCGACCCGGCCGAGAAAGATGGCAAGAACGTCGCCGGCCAGGCGGCTGGTGGTCATCTGGACCCCAACGGCAGTGGGCAGCACAAGGGCCCTTATGCGGCCGGCCATCAGGGTGACCTGCCGGCACTCTATGTGAATGACGAGGGGAAGGCCACGCTGCCCCTGTTCGCGCCGAATCTCAAATTGAACGACCTGCCGGGACACGCCCTGATGATTCATGCGGGGGGAGACAACTACGCCGATCAACCCGAAAAGCTGGGTGGCGGTGGCGAGCGGGTGGCCTGCGGTGTCATCCAGTAGGCAACGCCGGTCTACTCCATAATGCGATGGAGTAGCGCTTGAGAGCGGTTCGATGGCTGCCGAACGCGGCATGTGCGGTTGCTTATTGAAGTAGCAGGTTATCTAGGTAGCAGGTCAATCAGTGAGCAGGAGGGTATATGGTTAAGAAATTTGCGTTGATCTTCGGCATTGTCTATGCCGGGGCGGGGATTCTCGGATTTATCCCCGGCTTGGTGACGCCAGCCGAATCCACCGGCATGGCCGGTATGATGGATTCTTCCCACGGCAGGCTGTTCGGGCTTTTTCCCGTGAACCTGTGGCACAACGTCTTCCATATTGTGGTTGGACTCTGGGGCATTTTCGCGGCCCGTGATTTTGGCGCGGCGGTCTCCTATGCCCGGATCAATACGGTCCTGTTTGCGGTGCTGACGGTGTTTGGTCTCATTCCAGCGGCGAATACCTTTTTCGGCATCATGCCGTTGTATTCCCATGACGTTTGGCTGCATGGCCTGACCACGGCCGCCATGGCTTATTTCGGCTTTGTGGCACCAGCCCGGGTCGAGACCTGAGCAGCCCTTCAATCCAGGTTGGAGAGCAGGCAGTGCGTGGCTCTCCGGCACCTTAACCTTCCTCTTGCGTACGTTAATCCATCGTCAGCAAATCGGTCAGAGATGAACCTTTGGTCAGGGGCGGCATGCTGCTCCCGGTTTCCGCTGTCGCCGGCCTACATCTACTGTAGGGTATGGAGATCGCGAGTGTCTTGGATAAGCATTGCGGAGGTCCTGTTCCATGTCGCGTATCCAAACCAGTCTCAACGATTCCCTCAGAAAAGCGGCGCTTTCCCTCGATAACCCTCCACAGGACTACGCGCCGCTGTTAAACCTGGCCGCCAACAAGTCCTTTGTCCTCTTGGGGGAGGCAACCCACGGCACCCATGAGTTCTATGAAACGCGCGTCGAGCTGACCAAACGGCTGATCATCGATCATGGCCTGTCTGCCATTGCGATTGAGGGCGATTGGCCCTCCGCCTACCGCGTCAACCGCTATGTCCGCTGGTTAGGCGACGACAGCAGTCCAGAACAGGCTTTAAGTGACTTCACCCGGTTTCCGCTCTGGATGTGGCGAAACCGGGTGATCCGGGATTTTGTCGGCTGGCTGCGCGAGCACAATCAGGGCCTGCCCTATGAACAGCAGGTTGGGTTCTACGGGCTCGACATGTATAGCCTCTACGAATCCGTGGCTGCCGTGCTGGACTACCTGGACAAGGTCGACCCCGATGCGGCCGACGCCGCCCGGCAACGCTATGGCTGCCTCGATCACGTGAGCAGCGAGCGCCATTACGGTTATGGCGTCACCCTGGGCCGGCGTCCATCCTGCGAAGACGAAGTCGTCAGGCAGTTGATGGACATCCACCAGCAAGCAGACCGGTACGTTGCAGCCGGAGACCCGCTGGCGGAAGACGAGCAGTTTCAGGCGGAGCAGAATGCGCGCCTGATTCAAAGCGCGGAAGCCTACTACCGCCAGATGTTCAGCAGCCGGGTCAATACCTGGAACCTGCGCGATACCCACATGAGCGATACCCTCGACCTGCTCCATCGCCACCTGTCGCGACGCCTGGGACGCTCCGCCCGGATTGCCGTGTGGGAGCACAACTCACACCTGGGGGATGCCCGGGCGACGGAGATGGGCGCACGGGGCGAGCACAATGTCGGTCAGCTGACCCGTGAGCGCTACGGGGATGACTGCTGCCTGATCGGATTCACCACTTACAAGGGCTCGGTCACCGCCGCGTCGGATTGGGACGGACCCGCTGAGCGCAAGCGAGTGCGGCCAGGGCTGCCCGGCAGCATCGAGGAAATCCTGTCACGACTCAACCGCGACCGTTTTTGGCTGCCCTTGCGGGGTGATGTGGCCGAGGCCTTGCGTGAGCCCCGCCTGCAACGGGCCATCGGCGTGCTTTATCTGCCGGATACGGAGCGGGCCAGTCACTATTTTCGCTGCCGGTTGGCGGATCAGTTCGATGCGATTCTGCATTTCGAGGAAACCCGGGCGCTGGAGCCATTGGATCCAACCTCGGAATGGGTGCGCGGCGAGCAGGAAACCTATCCCTTTGGTCTGTGAGCATGCCGAGAAATGGCGGCCTGCGCTGCCTGCGTGCATTGGCGCGGGCAGGATATAGCAATCGCTGATGAGAGGACGTGAAGCCTTGGATAACGTGCATCGCAAGTATCGTGTTGGTATATCGGGTTCCTATGGTGGGCTGAACCTGGGGGATGAGGCCATTCTGGAATCCATCATTTCGCAGCTCCGGCAGAGCCTGTCGGTGGAGATCACGGTTTTCTCGCGCAATGCCCAGGACACGCTTCAGTACCAGGATGTAGAACGTGCCGTGCCGATTCGGGAGATGTCCCGCGATGAGGCGCTGGCGGAAGTGGAGCGGCTGGATGTGCTGGTACTTGGTGGCGGCGGCATCCTGTTCGACAAAGAGGCGGATATTTACCTGCGCGAAGTTCAGCTGGCAAACCAGGTGGGCGTGCCGGTCATGGTGTACGCCATCAGCGCGGGGCCCTTGACGCACACCAGTGCCAGAGCCCTGGTGAGAGACACGTTGGCCAGTGCGGCGGTGGTGACCGTGCGTGACCGGCAGGGGCGCAACCTGCTGGAGGAGGTGGGGCTGCATCGGCCGATTACCGTCACCGCCGATCCCGCCTTTCTGTTGGAGCCCATGGAGATCCCGGAGGAAATGCTGTTGCGGGATGGCTTCCCCCAGGGCCGGCGGCGGGTGGGGTTCTCCGTGCGGGAGCCGGGGCCGGCGGCGCCGGATATGGACGTCAATCATTATCACCGGTTGCTGGCCAACGCGGCCGACTTCATGGTGGACCGGTTCGATGCCGATATCGTGTTCGTTCCCATGGAACGGGAACGCAATGATGTACAGCATAGTCATGCGGTGGTGTCGCAGATGCAGTGCGCCAATCGGGCCACCATTCTCCGAGGCAGCTATCGGCCAGGGCAGATCCTGAGTCTGGTGCAACACTTCGATTTCGTGGTGGGCATGCGCCTGCACTTTCTCCTGTTCGCCGCGCGCCAGGGCGTTCCCTTTGTGGCCTTGCCCTATGCCTCCAAGATCACCGGCCTGTTGCAGGACCTGGAGATGGACATGCCACCGCTGGAGGACGTTAACACGGGCCGCCTGTTGGCCATGATCGACCGCTCCTGGGACATGCGAACAGCGATTCGTGAGCAGATTCAGCAGCGGGTTCAGGGCATTCAGCATCGGGCAGTGGAGAATAATCGCTACCTGGTGGAGCTGGTGCGAGCGACGAGACCGAACGAGCGGGAGGGAAACGAAGACTATGCCAGCGCTATCCAGGCCTGACCTGCTCGGGTCACTCATACTGCCGCCACGCAAGGCGACGCTGGCGGCCAAGGTGGATGTCCTGGTGGTGGGCGGCGGTCCGGCCGGTCTGGGCGCCGCGCTGGGCGCCGCCCGCGCCGGCGCCCGGGTGGTGCTGGCGGAACGCTACGGCTTTCTCGGCGGCAACGCCACCGCGGCACTGGTGATGCCGTTGATGTCATTTCATACCCAGCGCCATGTGTTTCAGAAAGCGGGCATCACCACGCTGCTGCCGTCGGACCATGGCCCGGGCGACCCGGTGATCGCGGGCGTCGTACTGGAGCTGATCGAACGCCTGGTGCGATCGGGCGGCGCCATCGCGCCATCGCTGGAGACCGGCTTCGTAATTCCCTTCGACCCGGAGATTTTCAAGCTGGTGGCATTGGAAATGCTGGATGAGGCCGGGGTGGAGTTTCTGCTGCATGCCTTCGCCAGTGATGTGGTGGGGGGCGATCAGGTCGAGGGCGTTGTTTTCGAGACCAAGTCCGGTCCGCTGGTGATCAAGGCCAATACGGTCGTGGATTGCACCGGGGACGGAGACATCGCCGCCCGCGCAGGCGCGCCTTTCGAAGTGGGACGGGCCGTGGACGGCCTGGTCCAGCCCATGACCCTGATGTTTCGCATGGGGGAGTTCGAGCGCCTGGCCTTCGAAGCCTATGTCAAGGAGAACCCGACCCAGTGGCGCGGCGTGCATGGCCTCTGGGATCTGATCAAGAAAGCGACCGAGGCGGGCGAGCTGGAGCTGGCGCGGGAGGACATGCTGTTTTTCGCCACGCCCCATGACAGGGAGCTGTCGGTGAATTCCACCCGGGTGACCCGGGTGCTGGGCACAGATGTGTGGGATCTGAGTTACGCGGAATGGACCAGCCGGCGCCAAATGGGGCAGATCGTGCGGTTTTTGCAGCGCTACGTGCCTGGCTTCGAACGTTCCTATGCCATCCAGAGCGGGGTCCACATTGGCGTGCGGGAAACACGGCGGGTGTTGGGCGAGCATCACCTGAACGCGGAGGAACTGCTCAATGCCAGCCGCTTCAACGATGTGATCGCACGCGGTACTTACCCGCTTGATATTCATAACCCGGAAGGTAAGGGCACGCTGCTGAAGCGGTTGCCCGATGGTGAGGCGTATGACATTCCGCTGCGCAGCCTGATTCCCCGCAAGGTTGATAATGTCCTGCTGGCGGGACGCTGCATCTCCGGGACCCATGAAGCCCATTCTTCCTATCGCGTTATGCCTATTGCCATGGCGACCGGCCAGGCGGCGGGCGTCTGTGCCGCCTTGGCGGCCAAGGCCTCCACCTCGGTGCGAGAGGTTCCGGTGGATGCGGTGCAGCAGGAGCTGGTGAACCAGGGGGCGGATCTGGGCCTGCCGATCCGGCCCACACGCCGTTCCCAGAGTCTTTAGCAGCTCACATGACCGGCACGGCCTGCCTGACTGGTCCGCATTCTGGCTAGATAGTGGACGGTCTCCGCTCACCAGCCTTTAAATTTATCGGCGGCGGATGGAGAATAGAGG
>JAEZAA010000021.1 GCA_023430625.1 Pseudomonadota bacterium | reverse complement strand
ATGCAGGACCGGTGCCCTCGCCCAGCGTAGGCGAGGGTCCATCTAACGCCTTACTTGTTCACAAGTTTCTTCAGGTCGTACAGCAACTCAAGAGCCTGGCGGGGAGTCAGGTTATCGGCGTCGATCTCCTTCAGTTTCTCCTCGACAGGGTTGGGTTCCAGGGTTGCAAACATGTCGGCCTGATACGCCGGCTGAACCGGCTTGCCCGCCTGGTTGGTGGCGCGCTCGGAGCCCTGCTGCTCAAGCAGGCGCAGCTTGGTGCGGGCCTGCTTGATCACGCTGTGCGGTACGCCGGCCAATTGCGCGACCTGCAATCCATAGCTCTGGCTGGCTGGACCTTCATGCACGCTGTGCAGAAACACGATGGCATCGCCATGTTCGGTCGCGGTCAGGTGGACGTTGGCGACCGTGGGCTGTTCGGCTGGCAACGCCGTCAGTTCGAAGTAGTGGGTGGCAAACAGGGTGAGCGCGCGGCTTTCCCGCGCGAGATACTCGGCGCAGGCCCAGGCTAGGGAGAGTCCGTCGAAGGTGCTGGTGCCGCGGCCCACTTCGTCCATCAGGACCAGACTGTGAGCCGTGGAGTTATGCAGGATGTTGGCGGTTTCCGTCATCTCCACCATGAAGGTCGAGCGTCCACCCGCTACATCGTCGGACGAGCCCATGCGGGTGAAAATGCGGTCGATGGGACCGATCTCGGCGCGGGTCGCCGGCACGTAGGAGCCGGTATAGGCCAGCAGCACGATCAGCGCAACCTGGCGCATGTAAGTCGATTTACCACCCATGTTGGGGCCGGTGATGATCAGCATGCGCCGCCGTGGATCCAGGTGCAGGTCGTTGGGCACGAAGGGATCGTCGATCAACTGCTCCACCACCGGATGCCTGCCATCCTCGATCAGAAGGCGTTCCTCGCCCGTCAATTCGGGAGCGGTCAGATTGAGTGTCTGTGCCCGTTCGGCAAAATTGGCGAGCACATCCAGTTCCGCAATGGCGGCCGCCGTGTCTTGCAGGGCCGGAAGGTCCTCCGCCACCCGCTCCATCAGTTCGTCGTACAGGAATTTTTCCCGCGCCAGGGCCCGACTCTGGGCGCTCAAAGCCTTGTCTTCGAACACCTTGAGCTCAGGCGTGATGAAGCGCTCGGCATTTTTCAGGGTCTGACGCCGGATGTAATCGGCCGGCGCCTTTTCTGCCTGCACCCGCGACAACTCGATGAAGTAACCATGGACGCGGTTGTAGCCGACTTTCAGGGTTGGAATGCCGGTGCGCTCACGCTCGCGGGTTTCCACGTCGAGCAGGAACTGGCCAGCGTTCTCGCTGAGTCCGCGCAGCTCGTCCAGTTCCGCATCAAAGCCTTCGCGGATGACGCCGCCATCGCGGATCACCATGGGTGGGTTATCGATGATCGCGCGTTCAAGAATCTCGGTGAGTTCGGGATAGACCCCAATGGTCTGGGCCAGACTCGTCACGTGGGGGGAGGCCACCGCCGCCAACAGCTCCTGCAGCGCAGGCAGGGCGCCCAGGGAGTCGCGCAGGCGCGCCAGATCCCGCGGACGTGCCGAGCGCAGACCAACACGGGCCAGGATGCGCTCCACATCGCCAATCTGCTTCAGTGCGGCATGCAGCGGTTCATAGTGGTATTGATCGAGCAGGGCACCCACCGCCTGCTGTCGGCTCTGGATGACATCCAGCGTTCGCACCGGCCGGTTGAGCCAGCGCCGCAGGAGACGGCTGCCCATCGCGGTGGCGGTCTTGTCCATCACCCAGGCCAGGGTGAATTGGTGGCCGCCCGAGAGATTGGTGTCGATCTCCAGGTTCTTGCGGCTGGCGGCATCCAAAATGATGCTGTCTTCGCGTCGTTCACGGATGATCCGGCGGATATGGGGCAGGGCGGTGCGCTGGGTTTCCTGGGCATAATGCAGCAGACAGCCCGCCGCCTGAATGGCCAGGCTGAGATCGTCGCAGCCGAAGCCGCTGAGATCGCGGGTCTGGAATTGCTGGTTGAGCAGGCGTTCGGCGGTTTCCCGCTCGAAGTGCCAGGGCGCCTGCCGGCGTACGCCTTTTAGCTCGGCAATCACGTCGCTGTAGGGAAAGTCTTCGCTGATCAGCAGCTCGGCCGGGCGCAGGCGTTGCAATTCGCCCTGCAGTGCCTCAAGTCCGTCCATTTCCTGGACATAAAAGCGCCCGCTGCTGATGTCCAGGCTCGCCAAACCAAAGCTTTCCCGCTCAAAGTGTAGGCAGGCGAGCAGGTTGTCGCGGCGTTCGTCGAGGAATGCCTCGTCACTGAGGGTACCCGGGGTGATGATGCGCACAACCTGGCGCTCAACCGGCCCCTTGCTGGTGGCGGGATCGCCAATCTGCTCACAGACCGCGATGGAAATGCCGGCTTTGACCAGGCGCGAGATATAGCCTTCGGCCGCATGATAGGGCACGCCACACATGGGAATGGGTTGGCCCCCCGACTGGCCGCGGGCCGTCAGGGTGATGTCCAACAGATCGGCGGCGCGCTTGGCGTCGTCATAGAACAACTCGTAGAAGTCGCCCATGCGGTAAAACAGCAATTCATTGGGATGCTGTACCTTAATCTTCAGGTACTGTTGCATCATTGGGGTCGGCTGGCTGCTTTTATCGTGGTTTTGTGACATGGGAATTCTGTGCTGTCTAACCTGTCGGGGATAGAATAGAGCCTACGCGGCGGCCTGTTTATCCGTGGGATGGGCCTGCAATGCCCGGTCGCGATTGTACGTGAAGCGACGTTTAAAGTTAACGTTGATGTACCGGGCCGGTCGATGCCTGGAGAACTGGATGTGACGCTGAAGGAGGCGAATATGGAGAATCAACAGACACTGGTACGGCGTCTGGCTGAAGCCTGCCTGCAACGGGGGATTGTGGTGTCCAC
>JAEZAA010000297.1 GCA_023430625.1 Pseudomonadota bacterium | reverse complement strand
GGCCTGCTCCGCTATCAGCCGGAGCGGGGCAAGGCGCTGGCGCAATCGGATGCGCGCATGGATCTGGTGATGCGGGTGCTGGAGAACTTCCGCTATTCGGTGCTGGCCAGCGACATCGGTTTCAGCGAAACCGGGCGGCTGACACTGGGCGTGATGATCAGCGGGCGTAACCCCGAATTGCCCCAGAGCCCCCCGGTAAACCTCAATATCAATCTGGAAGAACATTTGCCAATGTTGCTGGCCAGTCTTCAATTATCGGACAACGTCAGTGACAAGATTAAGCAACGGGTCAGCGAGGCGCTCAAGCAGCGATCCCGCAACAATGAGTAATCGAGGAGCAGCTATGCTGGGAGTCCGCCGGTCTCTTGGGTTGCTAATGATGGTTTTGGCTACGGCCTGTACGCCCACCATGCAGGTGGCCATGCCGAGCGAACCCATCAACATCAATCTCAACGTAAAAATAGAACACGAAATCTACGTGAAAGTGGACCGCCAGCTGGACGCCCTGTTCAGCGAGTCCAGTGGCTTGTTTTAAGGAGACGCCATGTTTGATCGCAACCGGATTCACGCATTATTCGTCATGGCGTTGCTACTCTTGAGTGCCGTCGCGCAGGCCATGAGCCTGGAAGAGGCGATGGCAGCATTGGGCGCGGCCAAGCAGCAGGGGCTGGTGGGCGAGCAGCCGAACGGCTACCTCGGGGTGGTGCAAAGCGGCGGCAATGCCGACGAGATCGTCAAGCTGATCAATGCAGCCCGCCGCTCCGAATACGAAAAGCTGGCCAATGGGAATGGCATCAAGCTGTCTGACGTGGAAGCGCTGGCGGGGCAAAAGGCCATTGATCGCACGCCGCCAGGGCAGTTGATCTTGCTGCAGGGGGGCTGGACGCGGAAATAAGCGTTCGGAGGAATTCGATTTGGATCTTTAACCGGCTGGTGGCCCCGACTGGATTCGAACCAGTGGCCTCACCCTTAGGAGGGGTGCGCTCTATCCTACTGAGCTACGGGGCCTGAGGGCGAGTAATCTACCGAATCGCTGCTACGGAGTCAAAAACCTGGACCGGGCTGAAAGGCCAGTGGCGGGAATAAAAGTCTGAAGCGCCGGCCGCTGCGGGAACGCGACAGCACGGCACTCGGGCCGGGCAGGCGTTCCATGCGGGCCGGTTTGTTAGCCGTGGCGTTCGGCCATCACACTGGTCAGGTGGGTGGATGAGGCATTCAGGTCCAGGCAGGCCAGGAAGCGCTCGCGCCAGTCGTTGATGTCATGCCGCTTCACCTTGCTCATCAGGCAGTGCCAGCGTTCCTTGCGTTCGCTCAGGTTCATGGAGATGGCCTGGTCCATGGCATCGGCCATGCTGTCCCGGTCGTAGGGGTTGACGATCAGGGCCTCGCTCAACTCCTCGGCCGCACCCGCCATGTGAGACAGGATCAGCACGCCCGGATCTTCCGGATTCTGGGCCGCGATATATTCCTTGGCCACCAGGTTCATGCCATCGCGCAAGGGCGTTACCAGCCCGACCCGGGAAACCCCAAAGAAGCCCATGATCAGCTTGTGGTTGAACGCCCGGTGCAAAAAGCGCAGCGGTACCCAGTCGTACTTGGCGAACTGGCCGTTGATGTGGCCCACCTCCAGTTCCAGGGTCTTGGTTAGCTCCTGGTAATCCATCACGTCGTTGCGCGAGGGTGGTGCAATCTGCAGGTAGGTGACTTCCGGCTTGTGCTCACTGTGGCGCTTGAGGTACGTCTCGTAGGCCAGGAAGCGCTCCATGATGCCCTTGGTATAGTCCAGCCGGTCCACGCCGATGAGCAGGGAGCGTCCACTCAGACTCTCCTTGAGACGTTCAACCTCCGGCGACTCCCGCATGGCGGCCGCAGTGGCGGCGGATTCGCGGGCGTCGATGCCGATTGGGAAGGCGCCTGCACGCAGTTCCCGGCCCCGGACCCGGATAAAGCCGTCATCGGATACCTTGGCATTCAATCCCAACTCGACGTTCTCATAGAAAGAGTGCAGATCGGTCTTGGTCTGAAATCCGAGCAAGTCATAGTCGCACAGTTGCTTCAGCATCTCCTCGTGGTGAGGCAAGGCGCGCAGGATGTCGTAGGGCGGGAAGGGAATATGGAGAAAGTAGCCAATGGACTGGGTGACGCCGCGTTTGCGCAGGATGGATGCCAGCGGAATCAGATGGTAGTCGTGGACCCAGATGATGTCGTCGGGCTCCAGCAACGGCAGCAGGCGGTCGGCCAGATGTTCATTGACTTCGTGATAGCCAGCCGCCTCATCCCGGTCGTAATGCACGAAGCTAAGCCTGCTGTGGAACAGCGGCCAGAGCGTGGCATTGGAGTAGCCCTTGTAATACCAGTCGTACTGGGCCTGGGTGAGGCCGACCGTGGCAAAGGTGATGGCGCCACGTTGGGTAATCTCCGTAGGCTCGTTGGTTTCGGTCACGCGCCCGTTCCAGCCAAACCAGACGCCGCCGGAGCTTTTCAAAGCGGCCATCACACCCACCGCCAAACCACCCGCTCCGGCGCCGGACTTGGCCGCCGGCACACGATTCGAAACCACGACAAGACGCTTCATAATGCTTCCTCCCAACGTTTACTGAGGCGCATGGCGGAGTTGATGATGCCAACCATGCTGTAGGTTTGCGGGTAGTTACCCCAGAGCTCGCCGGTGCGAATATCCAAATCCTCCGCCAGCAGTCCCAACGAGTTGCGGCGAGCAAGCAATTCGTTGAAGAGTTCCCGGGCCTCGTCGAGACGACCTTGGGCGGCGATGGTGTCGATGTACCAGAAACTGCAGATGGTGAAGGCGTTCTCCGGTTCGCCGAAATCATCGGGAACCACGTAACGGAAGATATAGCGACCCCGCTTGAGCTGTTTTTCGATTTGGGCCACCGTACCCAACATGCGGGGGTCCCGGGCGTCGACAAAGCCGAGCTCGGGCAGGAGGAGAAGGCTGGCATCCATATCCTGACCTTCGAAGGTTGAAACAAAGCTGTTGAGGCGCGCACTCCAACCCCGTTGCAGGATCACCTCGCGGATGTTCTCCGCTGCGTTGCACCAGTAATCGCCGCGCTCGGCCAGGCCCAGATGGTAGGCGATGCGGGCCAGGCGCTTGCAGGCGGCCCAGCACATGGCGGAAGAGAAGGTGTGGATGTGGCTGCTGCCACGCAATTCCCACAGGCCCGCATCGGGCTGGTCATGCATGAGAATGGCGGTTTCGCCCAGCACCTCCAGGCGCTTGAACAGGTTCTCGTCGCCGGGCTTGAAAATGCGTTTATCGAAGAAAATTTGGGTCGCGGCCATCACCACCGAGCCGTAGACGTCGTGCTGGATCTGCTGATAGGCCTGGTTACCGATGCGGACCGGACCCATGCCCCGGTAGCCCGGCAGATGTTCGACGATGTATTCGTCCATCTCCGGCTCGCCGTTGACGCAGTAGACGGGCTGCAGCTGGCCATTGTCCGCCGCCGCCACCAGGTTGAGGATGAACTCCAGGTGGCGTTCCATGGTTTGGGTGGCGCCCAGGCGGTTGAGGGCCTGCACCGTGAAATAGGCATCCCGCAGCCAACAATAGCGGTAATCCCAGTTGCGCTCGGTGTTGGGTGCCTCGGGAATCGAGGTGGTGGGGGCGGCGATGATGGCGCCGGTGTCTTCATAGGCACTAAGTTTCAGGGTAATGGCGGCGCGGATCACCGCATCCTGCCATTCGAACGGAATGGCCAGATAGCGGCTCCAATCCCGCCAGTAATGCAGCGTCTTGCTGAAGTAGTTGTCCGCCACTTCCGCCACCGATTCCCGGGGGGCTTCGTCTGGGCCGAATATCAGGGCCAGTGGTCGGTTCAGGATAAAGGGCCGCTCATCCTTGATGGCGGTAATGGAGGCATTGGTGGTCAGGCGCACGCTGAGCCCACCGCCGTTGTAGCTGATGTGGTTGCTGCCCTCGTAACAGGACAGGCCATGCTTGCCTATCCCGCAGGTCGGGCGCAGGCGAATCCGGATGCGCGGCGCGCCCTCCAGCGGGCGAATTTTCCGTACCAGCACAATGGGATGGAAGGTGCGGCCGAACTGCTTGAAGCGCGGCGCGAAGTCAATGACTTCCAGACTGTTGCCGTGCTTGTCGTGCAAGGTGGTCACCAGCACCGCCGTATTGCGAATGTATTGCTGATCGCTGTGATGGAAGTCGATCAGGTCAATCGCGAAAGCGCTGACGGGAATATCCGGCGCGTTGTCCTGCAGCAGGGAACAGAAAACCGGCTCGCTGTCGAAACGGGGCATGCAGGCCCAGACGATTTCCGCGCGTCGGTTGATCAGCGCCGAGAACGAACAGTTGCCCACCACACCAAGATCCAGATCCGTGACGGGGGACTCTGTCATAGGGGGCTCCTCGTGCCTGGGTTCGAGGGTGCTGGCTGTGACGACTGTGCCTGCGCTTTGGTCTGTGCCTGTACTTGTACTTGTACGAGTTGCAACAACCATTCCACGACATCGCCTGGGTTTGCCAAACGCTCGCGGGCGCAGGTGTCGCCGGCGCCGACCTTGATTGAGAGCCCATCCAGGCCATTGACTGTGGTGAAGGCATCTTCGTCGGTGACGTCGTCGCCGGCATAGAGGGGAATTTTGCCCCGAAAGGGTGCTTCTTCCATAAAGCGGGCAATGATGGCGCCCTTGTGACAACCCCGGGGCTTCAGCTCAAACACCATTTTGCCCCGTTGCAGATCGTACGCGGGTGCCAGCTCGTCATGCAGTTGGGCCATGAAACGCTCCACCTCGGGTGCCAGGGCTTCTGCCTGGCGATAGTGCAGGGCCAGCGAGAGGGACTTCTCCTCATAGAGCACGCCTGGATGCGCCTGGGCAAAATCCTCGGCGGCCTGTTTCGCCTGGCTCAGAAGCGCCTGGTCGACCTCCACCCGATGCAGGATTCCGTCATCGAGCCGGTATTCCGCGCCATGGATGCCGGCGGCCGCAAAGGTCAGGGGTTTCAGGAAATAGTCGAGGGTGCTGATGGCGCGGCCGCTGACGATGGCCAGCGCGCCCTGGGTGGCGTCCTGCAGGGCTGCCAGGGCCTCGGGTAAGCGAGGGTCGACGCGGACTTGGTCGGGTTGGGGAACGATGTCAGTCAGGGTGCCGTCGAAATCGAGAAAGAAGGCGTACTTGCCAAGGGGCAATTGAAGCAGGGGGTTATTCTTTGGATAGGTTCCTGTTGCCATCGGATTCCACTGCCATGACTGCTTTTCCTGGGTTCCTGGAGCCGTTCCAAGCCGGAGCGGATGATGTTTGGCGCTCGAGGGAATGGGTCACCTGGTGTTGGTCAGCTGCTCCTGTCGTGGCGGTTTGGGTCTAGTCCCAGCCGCGTTACATTCTCGCTTAACCCTTGAATCATCGTAATGATGGACGTATGCGCCAACAAGGTAAGCTGGACGGGTTGTCACGGAGCGAGGGGGAGGCGGTAAACGGGAAGGGAGCGGCGGCCGGGGCGGAATGCTCCGGCCGCGGCGGGCTTATTGGACGGTCACGATGGTGACTTCGGTGTCCGTGCTGGTGCCGTCGCTGACCGTGACCAAAACTTCATAGTCACCGGGGACGTCGGCACTGAACTGGGTGGCCAGGCCATTGACTGGCGTCAGGGTGGCGGTGGCTCCGGCTGGTGCGGCGCCCAGCGCCCAACTGAAGCTCAACAGGTTGTAGTCGGCATCGGTACTCAACTCGGCGCTGAGAATGGTCGCCGTATTGACCTGGGTCACCGGAGTAGTCGGGTTGATGACCGCAGCCGGCGCGGCCGTGTTGTCGCCCTTGGGATAGTACAGGGTCCAGGGAATGGCGATGTAGCGGTCGGCGACGCCGTCAGCATCCGAATCCGCCAGCACCCGACGGACGGCGCCGTTCAGCCCGGCCTCAACATTGAGCGCTTCCATGGACAGGCTGGAGCCGTCCTTGCCGACCAGTTCCAGCTTGGTACTGTTGGGATCGGTCTTGTTGAAGTCCAGGGTGCCGTCGCCGCTGAAGTGCATCTTGCCGACAATGGAGTACTGGTAGAAGCGGTCCAGCAAGAACGCGTTGATGGGTGCGGTGATCCGGATGTTTTCCGCATTCACCTGCTCGCCATTGAGCAGATCGTCGATGGTGAGGTTGATGGTAAAGGTTTTGTTGACGCGGTCGGCGGTGTTGTATTCGGTGGTGCCGTTGAGTGTCAGATTCTCATCCGCCGACGAGAGATTGAAGTCGGTGAAGGTGGCGGTCTGGGACGAGAAGTAGACGCCATTTTCGTTACCGCTGAGCTTGGCAACGATTTGCACCCGTCCATTGGCGGTGGCGGCCGGGTCGGTGCAGTCGAAGTACACGATCTCGCGGGTTAGGGTACCAGTTGCCTGGTCGGCGAAGCTGGTCTGTTCGGCCCGGCCGGAGATGGGGCAGTTCACCGGAACCGAGGTGGGCGTGGCGGCGCGGGCTGCATTCACCGAGTTATTGGCGGAGGCCGCGGTGGTGATCATGGGGTCGGACCAGTATTGGCCGAACTTGACCACGTCTTCCACCGTGTAGGCGATCTTGTAGGTGTTGTCGGCAATGGCCGCCAGCTCCGCATTGGGGGTGGGCGTGTTGGTGACCTGGTTGGTGGTCGCGACCGGGTCACGACTGCTGCCACCCCCACCGCCACCACCACCACAGGCGGCCAGGGTCAGTACGGTGGTGCCCACCACGAGAAGACGGCTTGAGTGTTCGCATATCCTGCGCATATCGACTCCTTTCTACCAAAGTGAAAAACAACCCACCCCGCGTCACGACGGATTTGCCGGGTTCCGTTTGTATAAAGTGAATTAAATGTCACCTTAATATAGAGAGCGGTCGCGGCTGGCCCAAGGCGACAGCTTGTGGCGATTTGGTGGTGGTTAAACGGGGCGGGGTAGTCGGAGTTCTGCTAAGGTAAAACCACGCCCCTTGTGTATACCTACAGTGAGTTTCAGGGTGGTTTGCGAGCGCCAGGCGTGGCTGTCCGATCTTTGGCAGTGACGCAAGCATCCACCGCGACAGGACCTTCCATGAC
>JAEZAA010000194.1 GCA_023430625.1 Pseudomonadota bacterium | reverse complement strand
CTACATGATCGGGATCATCCGATCATGTAGCGGCGCGATCTCCTCGTACGCCCTCTTCACCCACGGAGCCAGCTCCCATGAATGCCCTGCCGCAGCATCTTGTTGTTCTGGAGTGGGTTCTGCTCCTGCTCACCCTCGTCATTCTGGTGGGCTACGAGTGGTACGTGCAGCGCCGTCGGCGACAAAATCCGCTGAAGTTTGCCCGCAGCGCCAATGCGAAGATCCGGGAGAACTGGGTGCGCTCGCTGATGAGCCAGCCGGGACATGAAGTGCTGGCGGTACAGACCCTGCGTAATTCGGTGATGTCTTCCACCATTACCGCCTCCACGGCGGTCCTGGCGCTGATGGGTGTCATCAGCCAGTTCTCCAGCAGTCTGCTGCCACACCTGCAGCTGGCGCCGGACGGCTCGCTGCAAAGTCCGCCGATTCAGGTGATTCTGGTGCTGGCGATGGTGATCCTGCTGTTCACGGCCTTCGCCCGCTCGACCCTGGCCGTACGCTTTTATAACCACACCGGTTATATCATGGGCACGCTGTTCGATTATCGGAGCAATTTGCCGTTGACGGAGTTGGCCGTGGCCTACGCGGTGCGCGCTGGCAGCCATTACAGCTCAAGCCTGCGCTGCTTCTTGATGTTGATACCCTGGCTGGCGGCGCTGCTTCATCCCTTGATGCTGCTGCCCACCACACTGGTTCTATTGTGTGTCCTGAACTGGTTTGACCGGGCGCCCGCGCAAGTGCGGGGCGCCTAATGACTCGTCGTAAAAAAGCTCGTTAAAAGGGGCTCGTCGTTAATAAGACGCGACGACACGGCCGGTATCCAGCCCCACCGGCTCCAGTTCATGTTTGCGCAACCGGATCTTGATGACCGAGGTCTTGCCTTTGCGCTGCTTTGTACGCGCCGCCAGGGGCCAAAGCTCCACGGCGGGCGGCGCAATCATCTCCACCAACAATGCCAGGCAGATAATCAGCGAGCCAATACCCAGCAACATTGCGAACATCAAGCCGCTGGTGTTGGTCGCCGCACCTTGTGTGCTGCTCAGCAGCATCAATCCACCCACGGCGACCGTCACCGCCATCATGGACAACGCCTGGATGGCGATCATTCCCGGATTCCATGTTTGCCGCTTGGCTGCCGCTCTGTTCCCACGACCGTCCGTTGCCACGTTCTTACTCTCCTCCATTACCGATTGATGCTGAAATGCGTGATCTGGCCTCACCCAGGCATAGGGGTTTACCGAGATCTCAGGCCCGGCCATGCTAGCGCAAGCATCTGTCACAGACGTGGGTATAGCTCACAGTATTTCGTCGTCCGCTGGCGACAAGGCCAGATAACTGCCCGGCAACCAGCGGAATGATGAAATAATAGACGGCGCGGGTTAGTTATCAGCCACTTTCGAAGGCGGTTGGTTGTCTGCCTGGGCGCGTCGATTGGCGCGCTTGATCTGGCGCCGCAGTTCGATGATCTGCGCCGCGTCGCCGCCAACATGCTGCTCGCCCCGCAACTTTGCCAGCTTGACCTGCTTCTCGCGTTCCAGGAAGCGGGCCCGCTGCTCCGGCGTGTGCTTGTCGTAACAGTGTGGGCAACTGACGCCTTGCATATAAAGGTCGCTGGCCTTGTCCTCTTCCGTGATGGGCATCCGGCAGGCGTGGCATTGATCGTACTCGGCCTTTTCCAGCTTGTGGTTCACCGCCACCCGATCATCGAAGACGAAGCAGGCGCCCTGCCACAGAGATTCTTCCTCCGGCACTTCCTCCAGATACTTCAGGATGCCGCCTTCCAGGTGGTAAACCTCCTCGAAACCCTGCTCTTTCAAATAAGCGGTGGATTTCTCACAGCGGATACCGCCCGTGCAGAACATGGCCACTTTCTTGTGCTTGGCCGGGTCGAGATGCTCCGCCACGTACTGCGGAAATTCACGGAAGGTCTCTGTGGCGGGATTCACCGCATTCTTGAAGGTGCCGATCTGCACTTCATAGTCGTTGCGGGTGTCGATCAGTAAGACGTCGGGATCGGAGATCAGCGCGTTCCAGTCACGGGGTTTTACATAGGTGCCCACGATCCGGCGCGGGTCGATGCCTTCCACACCCATGGTGACGATCTCGCGCTTGAGCTTCACCTTGGTGCGGTTAAACGGCGTTTCCTCGTGGTAGGACTCCTTGTAGCTGACACCGGTAAAACGCTCATCCGAGGCCAGCCAGGCCATGAGGTTGTCGATGGCCTCACGGCTGCCGGCCACGGTGCCATTGATGCCTTCGCGGGCCAGCAGCAGGGTGCCGCGGATCCCGTTGTCCAGCATGACCTGGAGCAGGGGTTGGCGCAGGGCCTCGTAATCTTCAAGGGTGACGAACTTGTACAGCGCACTGACAACGATCTGGGACATGACTTCTTTCCTATTCTGCGGTCTGGAACGTAAATCCAGAGCATTCAACGCGGCGGAATTGTAGCCAAGCGCTGCCGGAATGAATAGTCCCTATCATTAGCGCGGGTTTAGTCAAAAGTGGATTTAGTCGAGCACGGGCTCAGGTCTCCATCTGTGGACCGGCGGCTGAGCCGGCACCTCGGATACTGCCGATGCCATAGAACAAGAGAGCCAGAACGCCGCAGCCGATCATCGTCACCAGCAGAGGCCGGATGGTGCCGTCGTGCAGCACACCCACCAGAACGCCGGCCAAGGCACCAATGCCAAAGCGCAGGAAACCGGCCATGGCCGAGGCGCTGCCGGAGATATGGCCAAAGCTGTTCATCACCAGCGCCATGGTATTTGCGCTCACCATGCCGTTGGTCCCCACAAACAGCATGATGGACGCCACCAGGACCGCCAGCGACGGTTCTCCCCAGGCCGCCAGCAGGCACATGACAATGGACGCCGCCAGCAGCACCAACATGCCGATTCCCAGGATGCGATGGGCACCCGCCTGGCGCACGAAGCGATTGGATACGGTGGTAAACACCATCATGGTCAGGATGTTGAGCGCGAACAGCAGGCCATAGGCCTGGGCGGAGATGCCATATAGATCGATATAAACAAAGGGCGATGCGGTGAGAAAGGCCATCATGCCTGCAAAGCCGAAGCCGCCGCACAGCATGAAACTCAGGGAAGGACGGTGTTTCAGGAGACTGCCATAGTTAGCCAGCAGACGGCCGGGACGCAATGATTCGCGCCGCTCTGGCGGCAAGGTCTCGCCCAGGTAGCGCATGAACAGCACCAGGCCGATCAATCCCAGCCCCGCCAGCACCAGAAAAATCGAGCGCCAACCACTGAGCACCAGCACCAGCCCGCCGACCAGCGGCGCAACCAACGGCGCCACCGCCATCACCAGCATGATAAAGCCCATCATGCGGGCGAACTCGTCGCCGGCAAAGCGATCCCGCACCAGCGCCGGAACCGTGACCAGCACCGCCGCCGCGCCGATACCCTGCAGGCCCCGCGCGAGGATCAGTTCGCCGATATCACGGGAAGCGACGCATAGGAGGGCGCCAGCCATGAACAGGATCAGGCCCAGCAGCAGGGTGACGCGCCGTCCCACCGCATCCGACAGTGGCCCGAAGAACAATTGCGGCAGTGCGAAACAGGCGAGATACACGCTCAGGGTTTGTTGCACCAGCTCCGGCGAGGCACCGAGATCGGCGCCGATGGCTGGCAGGCTGGGGAGATACATGTCGACCGCGAAGGGCGAGAGACCAATGAGCAGGCCCAGAATGATGATAAAACGCGTTTCAGATTGTGCAGGCATCCAACGACTTCTCTGGCTGACTTGAAACTGAACTGTGGGGAACGGGAACCTTCCCCACGCGCTATCTCCTTATGTGACCAGCGTCCTTACAGGAATGTTTTCCTAAACAGGGCTCCACCTGTCGCATTTCCCACCGATAGGACTCACATTGTAGGGTGCGTCTGCCCCGAGCCTGAACGCGCCTTGGCAAACGCACGACCGGACAAAGCAGTTGTTGCTCCATTCATGGGGTCCGGACTACCCAGGCAACCAAGGGCGCACTAGAATGCTCCTTTTGCCGGGCTGCGTCCAACCTCCGTGTTCGATCAGGCTCGGGACCGGCCCCTCATCCAGCCTTCACTGCGACAGTTTCAAGCGGCACGCCTTGGCATGACACTCAGCCTGAATATCAATCCCCAGTGGGGCCAGGAAATCTTTCGCACCCACGATGCCTTCGGCCCCATCCGGGTGTTCGACGACGGCAACAAGCGCTTTCTGGCGTTCGACTCCCTGCACGAGCAAAGCTGCCAGCACAAGGCCCATCCCGAACAGCTGATGCACGAATACACCTGTGCCATGCTGATTCCCCTGGTGTTTCAGCGCCCGCGCCGGGTGACCCTGTTTGGCCTGGGCGGCGGCTCGCTGGCCCAGTGCCTGTATCACTGCCTGCCCGAAACCCAGTTGCACGTGATCGAGCTGCGCCCCGCCGTGGTGGACATCGCGCGGCGCTTCTTCCAGTTGCCGGACGATCCGCGCCTGCAGATCGAGATCATGGACGCCGGCAGCTATCTGCCGAACGCCCCGGCCGGCAGTGCCGATCTCCTGCTCTGCGACATGTACCACGCCGCGCGCATGGACAGCCAGCAGGCCCAATACGAGTTCATCAGTCACTGCCATCGCCTGCTGAGCCCCGACGGCTGGATAACCATCAACTACAGCCACAAAAGCGAATGCACGCCCGATGCTCTGGAATTCATTGCCAGTCATTTCGCCGACATTCGCGTCTGCCGCGTCTCCAGCGGCAACCAGATCCTAGTGGCCGGCAAGCAGCCGGTTACGGCCAGTCCCCGGGAACTTACCCAGCGGGCCCGGCACCTCAACGGCCTGTTAGGGTTTCCGATCACCCGTTACCTGCGGCGGGCGACCCGGATCAAGAACGAGGCTTGAGCCGATTGCAGTGCCCGGAACGGCAACCGGCTGAATTTGGCTCAGCCGCTGCTTATTTATTCAGCCACTACTTCCGCTTGGCTAGCCGACATTGCAAACTATTGAAAGATTTACTGTGCGGTCGGTCACACGCCACCAGTGGCCGCCCGTTTTCGGCTATGCTCGTTGAAATCGATTCCGAGGTATCGATGCACCGACGTGAAGTTTTCCTGAAATACCTGAGCAATCCGTTGGAATGGCGCTCCAGCAGCAAAGCGCTACTGGTGTTTGGCGTTATCCTGAGCCTGCACGTTTACTACGCCCTGATTGCCCGCTACGTCCTCGGCCTGGACCACCCGCCCAGCCTGATCAACATTGCGCATGTCCAGCTGATCCTGGACGCGACCCTGATCTGGATCGGACTGTCCGCCGGCCTGTTTCTGGTCACCTCCATCCTGGGCCGGAAATACCGCGACAACCTTCTGTTCGAGTACGTTGCCGCCAGTTATTACTGCCTGTCGCTGTGCTATTTCAGTTATCACACCGGCACCCTGTCCCTGGCCACCGGTGCGGCGCTGGCCGGCGCGCCGGTGCTGGGCTTCATCCTGTTCCACCGGGGCGCGGTGCTGGTTGCCCTGGTCATTGGCATCGTCACCCTGACCCTGCTGTCCTATGCCTCGGCCTTTGGCTATCTGCCTTACGCCCCCGTGCTGCAGCGCCCGATGGCCGTCGACGGGGTTCTCTCCGCCTTCTGGCTGACGCTGATGCTGGCCTTTACCGTGCCTCATCTGGTCATTCTGACGGTGCTGGCCTATCTGGTGCTACGGCGCTGGCGTCAGCGGGAAAAGCAGGTTCATCTACTGAGCATGACCGACTCCCTCACCGGCCTCTATAACCGGCGCAGTATTCTGTCGCACCTGAATCGGGAACTTGAGCGAAGCAGCCGCCAGGGACCATCGCTGGCCGTGCTCATGGTGGATCTGGATCACTTCAAGCAGATCAATGATACCTGGGGCCATCCCGCCGGCGACCAGGCGCTCATCACCGCAGCCCAGACCTTGCGCGACTCGGTGCGTCAGAACGACATGATCGGACGCTATGGCGGCGAAGAATTTCTCATTATTCTTCCGGGAACCGACACGGATGGCGCGCGTCTGCTCGCCGAGCGATGCCTGGACAAGCTCATGGAGGCCGTGGTAGATCTGGGCTCCACCAAGTCCCTGCGCATATCCGCCAGCATCGGACTCTGCTGCAACGAAGATGATCGCACCCTATCGGCGGAAGACTTGCTGCGCTACGCCGACGACGCCCTCTACGCCGCCAAAAGCGGCGGGCGCAACCGGGTCGTCACGGCCACGGCCCATCGCCCCGCCGCCTTGCCCCACTAGTGGCGAGCACGGCTTGAGGAAGATTCCATGAAAACTCGAACGCTCTCCAAATTGCACCCGGCCCTGCGGGACGATATCGGCGATCTAACCACCCGCCGCCCCCTGCCAGGGCCCAGTCTCGAGTTGCTCGATCCCTTTTTGTTTCTCAACCATCACGGGCCCCAGCAGTACCCGCCCAACAACCGCGGCCTTCCCTTCGGCCCGCACCCGCACCGGGGGTTCGAAACCGTCACCTTCATCCTGGAGGGCGAGCTGGCGCATTATCACGGCGACCAGCCGCACCGCAGCCCCTATGCCAGTGTGATCAAGGCGGGCGGGATCCAGTGGATGACGGCGGGACGGGGCCTGGTGCACGCGGAACTGTCTCCACCCAGCTTCAAGCAGCAGGGCGGCCCCCTGGAGATCCTCCAGTTGTGGGTCAACCTGCCGGCCCGGCTCAAGATGACCGAGCCGGCCTATACCGGCCTGCAGCGGGAGCAGATTCCCCGCATCAGCCTGGATGCCCAGGGTTCCTGTCTGAACCTGATTGCAGGTCCGTTTGAAAACCAGCAAGGCCCCGTCCAGTCCCTGACCGGACTCTTCATGGCCACCCTGGAACTGGCGGCTGGCGCCCGCGTGAGCCTGCCCGCGCCCAAGGGTCACCAGGTATTTCTGTATCTGGTGCGGGGCCAGGCCGACATTGCCGGCACGCCCGCCGAACCCTACCACCTGGCGGAGCTCCATGACGACGGCGACCAGGTTGAAATCGCGGCTCACACGCCCTGCGTGCTCTTGTTTGGGCACGGTGCACCGCTGCAGGAGCCGGTGGTTGCCCATGGCCCCTTTGTCATGAACACGCGTGATGAGATCCGGCAGGCCATCCTCGATTATCAAGCCGGCCGGTTTGGCGGTCTGTCGCTCTGACGAGCCGCCCCTTCCTGCTTAGGCAAAATCGGCTGGCCGCTGCGCCGGGATTTTCTGCCCGCCGAACTCCAGAATAGGAGCATCAGGCCGTTGCATTCAGCGCGGGTTGTTCTTGCGCTGAAATAACCACGACGGCTGCCGCATCTGCCCAGGAGAATCATATGGCCGACATTAAGGAACGCCCGGAGAAAACCCGGGACGACATCACCAACGGCAATACGACCCAAAAGCCGGAGGAGCGCCACGACAGCGTGCGACCCGCCGGCCCCAACGGCGCCGGCGTCGATCCCAAGAAATGGGACCGCGTGGATGAGGAGAGCGACGAGTCCTTTCCCGCCAGTGACCCGCCCTCGAACTACTAAATCACATCCTTGTCGCCGGCAGCCTGAGACGCACCGGCGACAGGGCTAGTGGGTCTAGGCCGTGACCAGCTCGAGAGACTGTCCTTCCGGCACGTGCTTGACGGAAACCGAATTGATGCAATAGCGCAGGCCGGTAGGGGGCGGGCCGTCGGGGAAGACATGCCCGAGATGGCCATCGCAGCGCCCGCAGCGGACTTCCGTGCGGATCATGCCGTGGGAGCGGTCGCTATACTCGGCCACCGCATCCGGCGCCAGCGGCTGGGTAAAGGAGGGCCAGCCGGTGCCCGACTCGAACTTCTCACCGGACTTGAACAGTGGCTGATGACAGCCCGCGCAGACATAGGTGCCCGGCGTTTTAGTCCCGAGAAAACAGCCGCTGCCGGGCCGCTCGGTGCCATGCTCGCGCAGGATCCGGTACTCCTCGGCAGACAGCCGCTGCCGCCATTGATCCTCGCTGAGACGAAGTTTTTCCACCATGCTGACCTCCCCTGAAACTGACATGCCGGCGCACAATTCGCCGGATAACCCTCGTATGACCTGCTAGTAAACTGCAAGCACCGGCCTATTGGAAGAGGTTGGCTCAGGCCCCCTTCCCCTCCTGCAACGATGCGAGGCGGGCGGCTTCCCGCGCCTGTCGCTCAAAACGGTTATCCAGATAGGGGTCGCGCCCCCGCAGGAGCAGCACCAGGCTCTCCCCCAGATACAACGGAAAGAACAGGATGCCCCAGCGTTCGTACTGGCGCACATGTTCGTGCTCATGCACCCGATGCCGGTCCAGCACCCTCTCGTCGCGCCCCAGCACCACATGCCCCAGGGTGATGGCGACAAACCGCCCGGTCCGGGGTGACCGGGCCAACAGGTCCGCCAGCCGGCCTCCCGCTACTTCCAGCACGCCAGCAACCTGCCTCGCCCGCGCCCCCAGCAGGCACGCCACGGCGGCGACAGTCAGGCCAATCGCCGTAGCCGGTGACGCCCAGGCATAACGAAGCACGGCACGGGTGCGTAAGACCATAACCTTCCCCCTGTTTTACGCTTACAGACATTGTACTTAGGGGAGCCGTGCCGTTCGCGATTTACCTTTCTGCAGGATGCCCTGTCAAAATTGCAGGATATTCATCGCCCGCTCGGGCACCTGCCTAAGCGCGACCTAAACCCTGCCCGAGTACGGAGCGGCCACCAACTTGGCAAAGACTGATCCCGCATCGCTCCACCATCCAGGATGCGCCGTCCATAAGCAGATCCAGACGGCTGCGGAATCCTGGCACGGACATGGCAATACTTTGGTCATCCTTCGAATCGCCCACGTCCAATAGGGAGATAAATCATGAGCGACCGCACTTTCGATAGAGCGCAGACATCCCGTCGCGACCAGAGCCAACCGGATCCGAACCACGAGGACTTTCTGCGGGAGTCCATGCACAACCAGTACGACGACCAGGACTTCGGCCAGGGACCGCAGCAGCGCAAGGCCTACAACCGCAACCAGGGCTACATGGAAGACGTCCAGCGCCGCGCCGATCGCCCCCGCGTCGGCGGCTGGGGCAGCGATGTGGCCGGCCCCACGAGGCCGCGTCAAAAAAGCCCCCTGTATGACCATGAGAGGAACCAGACCATTGGTGCCTATGGGGACGATCGTCCGGGTTACGGCAACGCGGACTCTTCGCAATGGACGCACAATGACAACCCATCCCGGCCCGATTTCACCGGCCGTGGACCGAAAGGATATCAACGCACGGACCAACGTATTCTGGAGGATATCTGCGACCGGCTCAGCGATGATCCCTACGTGGACGCCAGTGAAATCAGCGTCACCTGTCAGAACGGCGAGATTACGCTGGAAGGCACCGTCGACAGCCGCCCCACCAAGCATCGCGTTGAGGACCTGGTGGCGGACTGTCGAGGTGTGCGGGATATTCACAACCGCATCCGGGTTTCAACGGGCGTCGGCGAACGCCTTAGCCAAGCCGCGGATACACTGAAGGATAAGTTGACGCCCGGCTCTGGTCATTAACGCGCTACCGCAGCCATTAACGCGCTACTGCCAGGAATCCAGGGTTAACGCTCCAGCAAGGGCGCGAGCCGCTTCAGGGATTGCAGCCGGGCCGCCTGATCGTACACCAGCGCCGTCACCATCAACTCGTCGGGCTGGTGGCGGCCGATGAAGGCGTCCAGGCCCTGCTCCACGGTGGGCAGGGCGCCCACGAACGAGCAGGCCAGTGCCTGGTCAATCATGAAGCGTTCGGTCGGCGACCAGTCCCGGTCCTCTTCCGCAATGGGCGGCGGCACCTGCCCCGGCATGCCCCGACGCAAGTTGACGAAGGACTGCTGCTGGGAACTGAAGTGGAACTGGGCCTCGGCATCCGTCTCCGCCACCAGCACATTCACCGTCAGCATCACATAGGGCTTGGCCAGTTGCGCCGACGGCTGGAAGTGTTGCCGGTACAGGGCGATAGCCTGTTCCATGTCCGCCGGTGCGAAATGGGAGGCAAACGCGAACGGCAGCCCCAGCATCGCCGCCAGTTGCGCACTAAAGGTGCTGGACCCCAGGAGCCAGATCGGCACCTGCAACCCCGTCCCCGGAACGGCCCGGATCCGCTGGCCGGGCTGGGCCGGCGCCAAGTAGGCCTGCAGCTCCTGTACATCCTGGGGGAAGGTGTCGGCACTCATGGCCAGATCCCGCCGCAATGCCCGCGCCGTGGCCATGTCCGTACCGGGCGCCCGTCCCAGCCCCAGGTCGATCCGTCCCGGGTACAGACTCTCCAGCGTGCCGAACTGCTCGGCAATCACCAGGGGCGCGTGGTTGGGCAGCATGACACCACCCGATCCCACCCGGATACGCCGAGTTCCACCCGCCACATGGCCGATGACCACGGAGGTGGCGGCACTGGCGATCCCCGGCATATTGTGGTGCTCCGCCAGCCAGAACCGGTGATAGCCCAGCTCGTCCGCGCATTGCGCCAGCGCCAGGGTATTGCGCAGCGCCTCGGCGGCGGTGCGGCCCTGGGGAATCGGCGACAGGTCCAGAACAGAACATGGAATCATGGAAACCTCCGCAAAAGGACATCATCCTGCAACAAGACCATAGTGTAAGACCCTACCTCCACCCTAGCCATCCAACATGGCAGACAGTCATCTCGCCACATTGAGCGCTCAATAAGTCGCTGTTATGCTAGGCCGATTTCTCTCCAAGGAGCTGGCATGAACAAGAGCACTTTTATCGGCGCGCTGCGTGGCGCGTTCAGCATCAACGCACGGCGGGGCGCACTGGGTGTCGCAGCCTGCGGCGCATTATCCCTGTCCCTGCTGATGAATGCACCCGAGGCGCAGGCCCAGACTGCCGCCAAGCAAATCAAGTCCGACGCAACCCCGCAGCAGCACACCCAGGTTCCCGGCTATTTCCGTTACCTGGTCGGCGACGTGGAAGTCACCGCCCTCTATGACGGCTACATCCAGCTCGATCCCAAGCTGCTGAAGGGCATCCAGAGCGACGACCTGCAGAAGCTGCTGGCCAAACTCTTCATCGACAGCACCGACGGCGTCCAGACCGCGGTGAATGCCTATCTCATCAACACCGGCGACGAAGTGGTGCTGGTCGATACCGGCGCCGCCAAGTGCTTCGGCCCCACCCTTGGCGGCATGCTCGACAACCTGCGCGCCAGCGGTTATCAGCCGGAACAGGTCAACCTGGTGGTGCTGACGCACCTGCATGCGGATCATGCCTGTGGTCTGGTGGCAGCGAACGGCGAGGCGGCTTTCCCCAATGCCACCGTTCGGGCGGCGAAGGAGGAAGCGGACTTCTGGCTGGACGAAGAACGCGCCGCCAAGGCACCGGAGGCGCAACAGGGCTTCTTTACCATGAGCCGCAACTCGGTCGCGCCCTACAAGTCCGCCAAGCGCTTCAGCACCTTCGGGCCGAATGAAAAGCTGGCCAAGACCCTGTCCGTAGTGCCCTCCCCGGGCCATACCCCAGGCCATAGCAGCCTGCTGATCGAATCGGCCGGCAAGAGCCTGCTGATCCTGGGCGACGTGGTGCATAACTACGCGGTCCAGTTCCCGCGTCCCGAGGTCGCCATCGAGTTCGACACGGATTCGGAGCAGGCCATCAAGACCCGCAAGCAGATCTTCGCCGATGCCGCCGCCAATCGTCTGGCCGTCGCCGGCGCGCACCTGCCCTTCCCGGGCATTGGTCATGTGGGTACGCAGGACCAGGGTTATCTGTGGGTTCCGGCCAGTTACAGCCCGGTGAGCACACAACACTAAGCTGTCCCGACCGCTTCCGTCCTCCCGATGATCCGAAAGGTCCCATCGGAGGACGGATTCCAACAGAGCCTGGGACCAAGTCGCAAAATGGCAAATCCAGCGGTGTTCAGGGTTTGCTTTTCCGCGGATTCACGTACACTCGCGCAATTACGAACCGGGGCGCTCGACAGGCCGTTCACCTCATGCAGATTCCGGGCATGCACCAGAACGGGCAGCGCCACCGGCGTTTAAACCTTACCGAGGCCTGGTTGCATATAGATGGAGGCGTTCTCCGCCAGGGACTTGTGGTGGACGCATGTTGAACAGGCGAAGCCATGGAATCGTTCAGGCGAACTCAAGTCAATCTCCCTGCTCTCGATGAGCATGAGCGCCTCACGCGCATGATGGGCGCGCGCATGCGCTTCCAGCTCTTTATCCTGGTCAGCGCCGCCGTCTCGCTCCTGTTTTTCCTTTTCTTCGGCCTGTTCGTCCCGAACAGCTGGCCGTTCATGTTGGTCCTTGGCGCCAGCGCCCTTGCCTTCGGTGGCGTTCAACGCTGGACCCTGCAGCCGGCGGATAGCAGCCGGCTCAATGTCGGCACCCATCTGTTCGCGCTGGTGCTGCTGATCACCATTTCCGCCATGGCCCTGTTCAGCGGGCAAAGTGACTCGCCCGCCTGCTGGTATCTGCTGACCATTCCGATGATGACCGGCTATCTCAGCGGGCCGCGCGCCGCGCTGATCTGGACCGGTGCCGGTCTGCTGACACTGGCGGGCATCTGGCTCAGCCAGAAACTCCTGCCCCTGACGCCTATCTATACCTATCCATCGTTCATTGAGATGCTGTCGCGGGCCGTGCTGTTTCTGATTGCGCTCGTCTGGGGCCTGTTTGCCCACAACGCCCACGAGCGCCAACTGCAGTTTCTGAACGATGCCAAGCTGGCCGCGGAAGCCGCCAGCCAGGCCAAGTCTCAGTTTCTCGCCACCATGAGCCATGAAATCCGCACGCCGCTCAACGGCGTGATCGGCCTCAACAGCCTGCTCCTGGACGGCGACCTCTCCCCCCAGATGCGCCGTTATGCGGAACTCGCGCGCCAGTCGGGCGAGGTTCTGCTGCATCTGATCAACGACTTCCTGGATTACTCCAAGATCGAAGCCGGCTACCTTGAACTTGAGCAACGGGCCTTCGACCCGCGCCAGCTTCTGAACGAATCCCTGGCCCTGGTGCAGGCCAGCGCGCACCAGAAAGGGCTGCAAGTCTCCAGCAGCATTTGCGCGCCGCAGGTTCTGCTTGGCGACCCGGCCCGGTTGCGGCAAATTCTCCTCAACCTGCTCAGCAACGCCATCAAGTTTACCGAGCAGGGCCATGTCACCTTGCGCTGCCATGTCAGCCACCACCATGACTCCATCACCTGGCTACGCATTGAAGTGGAAGACACGGGCGTGGGGATCGACGAAGCCATTCAGCCCCGCCTGTTTCGCCCCTTCACCCAGGCGGAAGCCTCCACCACCCGCCGCTTTGGCGGCACCGGCCTTGGTCTGGCCATCTGCAAGGAGTTGGTGGGGCACATGGGTGGCACCATCGGCCTGAAAAGCCAGCTTGGCCTGGGCAGCACTTTCTGGCTCACCCTGCCGTTCGCGACGGCCGCCACCGAGTCCGACACGCCGGAGCCGGTTGCCGCCGACGCCCCCGTGGTGCTGACCCCGCAACCTGCGACGTATCGCTGTAGAGTGCTGGTGGCCGAGGACAACAACGTCAACCAGATGATGACCAAGGCCATGCTGGCCCGTCTGGGCTGTCAGACGGAAATCGTGGAGAACGGGCAGGAAGCGGTCGCGGCCCTGGCGCGGCAACGCTACGATCTGGTGTTGATGGATTGCAATATGCCCGACATGGACGGCTATGAGGCGACCCGCCTGATTCGGCAGCAGGAACCGCCGGACCTACGCACACCGATTGTGGCCATTACCGCCGCCGCTTTTTCCGGCGATAAGGAAAAGTGCCTGGAGGCCGGCATGGATGATTATCTGGCCAAGCCCGTGCGTCTGGCGGACCTCGACCGGATTCTCCAGCACTGGATTGCACCAGCCGTTACGGATGCCCAGCCGAGCACCTGAGATAAGCCTGACACGCCTTAGTAACGATCTCATAGCCGTTACGAGCGGATTCTGGGCAAGGCGGACTGAGCACCTGTGCGCAAGGACAACGCGGCCCAGACGCCGCGCGGTAGGTTGTGAGATAGTTACTTAGCTAGGCGGCGCCCATCACCGGGCTAGCCTCGACGGTGGCGATCACGCGGTTGCGGCCTTCCCGTTTAGCCTGGTACAGGGCATCGTCCGCGGCTTTCAAGAGATCCGCCCACACCAGTTGGTTGACGGGGGCCGTGGCGACGCCGGCACTGACCGACAAGCGCACGTCCGCCAGCTCCGGCAGGCGAATGCCTTCCACCACCCTGCGCACCCGCTCCGCCACGCGATACGCGGTGACGGCATCCGTTTGCGGCAGAATCAGACAGAACTCCTCGCCCCCGGTGCGCCCCAGCTCATCGCCCTGGCGCAGATTGGCTCGCACCGCCTCGGCGAAACGCCGCAAGGCCTGGTCGCCCACCTGATGACCGTAGGTATCGTTCAACTGCTTGAAGTGGTCCAGGTCGAAGACCACCACCGACAGGCAGGCGCCGGTATCCGGCCCGGATAATTCCCGCCGCACAATCTGATCCAGGGCGTGGCGGTTCAGCGCCCCGGTCAGGGCGTCGTGGTGGGCGGCGTGCTCCAGGCTCTGGCGCAGGCGACGGCCGATCAGGCCGGTAAAACCCAAAAGGAGTAGGACAAAGATGCCAATGGCGTTCAGGTACACCATGTTATAGGCGGCCGGTGCATCCATATATTCCTGGGCAGACTCCGGCAACAGGACGGTACTGGCCGTCAGGCCGTAATAACTGGCCTGCAGCAACAGCAGTACAGCCAGGATACGCGCGTTCAGACCCGAGGAGGCAGTCCACAGCAGCCAGGCCATGCGCAGGCAGATGGCGCCAAATAATAGCGACATCAGGACGACCCGCAGATGCAGGTTGGGATACAGCAGGGTCAGGAAACAAAAGGACACAAAAATCACAGCGCCAATGCCGGCCACCGGCCAATAGCCCCGCTCCTGCTCGCAATAGCAGGCCACGCCGTTGACGACCAATGCCCCGCCCATGGCCACCAGGGTATTACCCAGCACGATGACCAGATTAGCGTTCATTTCCTCGCGCAACGATCCGATCACGAGACCGACACAGATCAGGCCCAGGCCCATCGCCCAGTAGCGGGAGAAGGTTTCCCGTGGCGCCATTTGCCATAACGCGGTGGCCGAAACCAGTGTCAGCAGCATGACCAGAGCCGCAACCAACTGCAGCGTAAAGGCATCAAGGGCGGAAAGAAACGCAATCATGACAATGGTGGAGCCTTGGTGGCGAGTAATCTTGGTGGAGAATAATCGTAAGCCTTTCCCGCGCCGAACGCGCGGACCGAGCCTGCCGTCTGTCTCGAACTGCTGCAGGCCCATTTCGAAAAAGGACAGGCCCATTTCGAAAAAAGACAGGCATAGTATAGCTGGATTGACAGATCTCATAGCGCCACATGCCCGGCGATATGAACAACCGTAAAAAAAGCGCCTTCCCACAACTGTCTCGCAGGAAGGCGCAAGAGCCACCACAAAAATCATTTAACGAGGAAGGTCGCACGCGCCAGGGCCCGTCCACGGCTCTGGTCCATCAAGGCATCCTTTGGTCAGGCGGCGCCCCAGCGCTGCCGCGCGTACAGTAACTG
>JAEZAA010000078.1 GCA_023430625.1 Pseudomonadota bacterium | reverse complement strand
ACCTGCCGCCGATCCATCCCATCGGCCGGGTCAACCGCAAGGGACCCAACAATGCGCTGGTGGCCGGTTCGGACGATCCTGGCAGCCCTTGGGCCATTGGCGCGGAGGAGGGCGGGCACAAGGCGATTCACCCCCAGCTCGGCACGCTCAAGGAGTTCAAGGCCTTCGTCAAACGCGCGCGGGAGATGGGCATCGAGGTGGCGTTGGACATCGCGTTCCAGACCGCGCCGGATCATCCCTATGTGAAGGAACATCCGGAGTGGTTCCGCTGGCGCCCGGATGGCCGGGTGCAATACGCCGAGAACCCGCCCAAGAAGTACGAGGACATCTACCCCTTCCATTTCGAGTCGGATGACTGGCCGGCCCTGTGGGAAGAGCTCAAGAGCATTTTCATCTACTGGGTCGAGCAGGGTGTGCGGGTGTTTCGGGTTGATAACCCCCATACCAAGCCGTTCGCGCTCTGGGAATATATCATCACCGAGGTCAAGCAGGCCTATCCCGAGGTGCTGTTTCTGTCGGAAGCCTTTACCCGACCGCGGATCACCCACCGCCTGGCCAAGCGGGGCTTTTCCCAGTCCTACAACTACTTCCCCTGGCGCAACACCAAGGTGGAGCTGGTGGAGTATTTGACCGAACTCAGCCAGGACGAAAGCCGCGAGTATTTCCGGCCCAACCTCTGGCCCAACACCCCGGATATTCTCACCGAGACCCTGCAACTGGGTGGGCGTCCGGCCTTTATCACGCGCTTCGTACTGGCCGCCACCCTGGGCGCCAGCTACGGCATCTATGGACCGGCCTATGAACTGATGGAACACAAGCCGCGCCACCATGGCAGCGAGGAATACCTGGACTCGGAGAAATACCAGCTGCGGCACTGGGACCTGAACCGCCCGGACAGCCTCAAGGAGCTGATCGCCCGCGTGAACCGGATCCGCCGCGACCATCCCGCGCTGCAGCATGACTGGCGCCTGCGTTTCCACAGGGTCGATAACCCGGAGCTGATCGCCTACAGCAAGACCAGCGAGGACCTGGAAGACATCATCCTGGTGGTGGTGAACCTGGACGTGAACTACGTGCAGTCCGGCTGGCTGGAACTGCCGCTGCAGGAGCTGGCGCTGGACCCGGAGCAGGCGTTTCAGGTGCACGATTTGCTGGGCGGGGAGCGCTACCTCTGGCATGGCGCCCGCAACTTCGTCCAGCTCGATCCCAAGGCGATGCCGGCGCACATCTTTCATGTGCGGCGCAAGGTCCATACCGAGCGGGATTTCGACGGCTATGCCTAACGAGCTGTTTGACCGGTCCCATGGGACGGCTCCCTGTGCACGTCAACAATGACAACGACAACGAGATTGGAAAGGGGCGGTATGAGCGATATCAACAGCGAGAGCCAATGGCAGGATGATCCCCTGTGGTACAAGGACGCGATCATCTATCAGTTACACGTCAAGGCCTTCTTCGACAGCGACGACGATGGCGTCGGCGATTTTCGTGGGCTGACCGAGAAGCTGGACTATATCCAGTCGCTCGGCGTGAACACCCTGTGGCTGTTGCCGTTCTACCCCTCGCCCATGCGGGACGACGGCTATGACATCGCGGACTATCGCAACATCTTTCCCGCCTATGGCACCCGCAAGGAATTCCAGAACTTCGTGCGCGAGGCGCATCGGCGTGGGCTCAAGGTCATCACGGAATTGGTCATCAACCACACCTCCGACCAGCATCCCTGGTTTCAGGCGGCGCGGCGCGCGCCCAAGGGTTCCGCCAAACGCAACTTTTACGTGTGGAGCGACACCGACCAGGCGCTGGCCAACACCCGCATCATCTTCACCGATACCGAGCGCTCCAATTGGGAATGGGATCCCGTTGCCAAGCAGTATTACTGGCACCGTTTTTTCTCGCACCAGCCGGACCTGAACCACAATAACCCGGAAGTGGTGAAGGCGGTCATCAAGCTCATGCGCTTCTGGTTCGACATGGGCGTGGATGGCATGCGGCTGGACGCCATTCCCTATCTGTGCGTGCGGGAAGGCACCAACAACGAGAACCTGCCGGAAACCCACTCGGTGCTCAAGCAGATGCGAGAAGTGGTGGACAAGCACTACAAGAACCGCATGTTCCTGGCGGAGGCCAACCAGTGGCCGGAAGATGTGCGGGAGTATTTTGGCGATGGCGACGAGTGCCATGTGGCCTATCACTTTCCCCTGATGCCGCGCATGTACATGGCGGTGGCCCAGGAAGACCGCCACCCCATCACCGAGATCATGGCGCAGACGCCGGATATTCCGGAGTCCTGCCAATGGGCGGTGTTTCTGCGCAACCACGACGAACTGACCCTGGAAATGGTGACCGACCGGGAGCGGGACTACATGTACACCCGCTATGCCGCCGATCCGCGCATGCGGGTCAACGTGGGTATCCGCCGCCGGCTGGCGCCGTTGATGGTTAACGACCTGGACACGGTCAAGCTGATGAACAGCCTGCTGCTGTCCATGCCGGGCTCGCCCATCATCTATTACGGCGACGAGATCGGCATGGGCGACAACATCTTCCTGGGCGACCGCAACGGCGTGCGTACGCCCATGCAGTGGAGTCCGGACCGCAATGCCGGCTTCTCCCGCGCCGATCCTCAGAGCCTGTACCTGCCGCCCATCATGGACCCGATCTATGGCTATCAGGCGGTCAACGTGGAGGCCCAGAGCCGGGAGCCGGCATCACTGCTCAACTGGATGCGGCGCCTGCTGGCTGTGCGCAAGAGCACCAAGGCCTTCGGCCGGGGTTCGCTCGAATTCCTGCGGCCCGGCAACCGCAAGATCCTGGCCTACGTGCGGGAATACGAGGGCGAAGTGATTCTCTGTGTGGCCAACCTGGCGCGCTCGGCCCAGCCGGTGGAACTGGACCTGTCACGCTTCAAGGGCTGCGTGCCGGTGGAGATGCTGGGTCACACGCCGTTTCCGCCGGTGGGCGAGTTGCCCTATCTGCTGACCCTGCCCAGCCATGGTGTTTACTGGTTCCGCCTCACCACCGATGCCGACGTGCCGAGCTGGCATGAAGAATGGCTCGCACCCGCGCCCCTGGAGATTCCCATGTTGGTTCTGTTTGCAGGCTGGCAAAGCTTCTGTCCCGATCAGGTCGAGCCCTCCCGTGTCGCCATGGCGGAGAAGACGCGGGCGCAACTGGAGCAGAAGATTCTGCCGCATTTTGTGGCGAATCAGCGCTGGTTCGCGGGCAAGGGTACGCCGGTCGAGCGGGTCGAAATCGAGCGGGCGCGCCCCTGGCCCGGCCGGGACGACTGGTTGATGACCCGCCTGCGGGTGATCCAGCCGGATACGCCGCCCCAGGTGTACCTGGTGCCGCTGGCCATCACCTGGGGCGATCTGGAAGACGAGTCGATCCGGGGCATCCTGCCCGTGGCCGTGGCCAAGGTGCGCCAGCAGGCGCGGGTCGGCGTGCTGCACGATGCCATGGTGAACGCGGAATTCTGCCATGCCATTGTATCGGCCATGGGCGAGCAGCAGGCGGTTCCCTTCGGTCCAGGGCAGTTGCGCTTCTCCTCCACCGCGGCGTTCGCCGAGTTGACCCAGGAGCGCCTGCCGCAGGAAATCCATCGCCCGGGCACGGAAGGCAGCAACACCACGGTGGTGTTCGAAGACCGCTTGTTCCTGAAGCTGTTCCGCCGCTTGCAGGACGGTTTGAATCCGGAACTGGAGATGGGCCGATTCCTCACCGAGGTCTCGCCATTCCCCAACGTGGCGCCGCTGGCCGGTGCCCTGGAGTACGAAGAGCAGGGGCGGCGTTATGCGCTGGCCTCGCTGCAGGGGTATGTGCGCAACCAGGGTGACAGCTGGAACCATACCTTGGATTACCTGGCCCGTTTCCTGGAGCCGTCGCTGCTGGCGGACGCCAGTACGGAGAAGGATGCCTCCCACGCGGTGTTCCTGATGCTAGTGCGGAACCTGGGGCGGCGTACCGCCGAACTGCATCGCGCGCTGACCCGTACCAGCGGCGATCCGGCGTTCGATCCAGAACCCATGGCGCCGGCCGATCTGCAGGCCTGGAAGCAGCGGGTGAAGGCTGATGTGGAGCAGTCCTTCCAGATGTTGCAGCGCAACCTGGAGCCGCTCGCCGAACCGACCCTGAGCTTGGCCCAGCAGGTGCTGGATGCCCGGCAGGCGCTGCTGGGCCGGATCGATGCAGTGCCGGACCAGATCCAGGCGGTGAAAACCCGCTTCCATGGCGATTACCACCTGGGGCAGGTGCTGATCTCCGAGAACGACTTCATCATCATCGATTTCGAGGGAGAGCCGGCCCGGCCCCTGGCCGAGAGGCGCGCCAAGCATTCGCCGCTGCGGGATACGGCGGGCATGATCCGCTCCTTCAGCTACGCTGCGGCGGTGGCGCTGGACAAGGCCACGCTGGAATATCCGGAGCGGCGCGAACACCTGATGCCGTTACTCCAAAGCTGGGAGGAGGCCAGCGTGGAGGCCTTCTGGCAGGCCTATCTGGAGGCCATCGGTGACTGCCCCTGCGTGCCGGCGGAGCGGGAGCAGGCCCTGGCGCTGCTGAACCTGTTCAAGCTGGAAAAGGCACTGTATGAACTTCGATACGAGCTGGATAACCGCCCGGACTGGGTCAGCGTGCCGCTGCGCGGCCTACTGGCGGAACTGTAGGCGCCGATTGCCATGAAGTGATTGCCGGTAGCACGCCAGGAGCCGAAACAGGCAATGCGGATGGATGCGTAGTGACTCAAGGAGAATGTCTGAATGGCTGATACATTCGAACGGATTTGGCCAGGTTTATCCTATCCGCTCGGTGCCACCTGGGACGGTGAAGGCGTGAACTTCGCGCTGTTTTCGGAGCACGCGGAACGGGTCGAGTTGTGCCTGTTCGACGCGAGCGGTCAGGTGGAACTGCAACGAATCGAGATGCACGGCCCCACCAACCAGGTGTGGCACTGTTATTTGCCGGAAGCCCGCCCGGGACAGCTCTATGGCTACCGGGTGCATGGCCCCTATGCGCCGGAAGAAGGGCACCGCTTCAACCCCAATAAGCTGCTGCTGGATCCCTATGCCAAAGCCTTCGACGGCGCTCTGGACTGGTCCGACGCCCACTTTGGCTATGAGGTGGGGAACCCGGAGGAGGATCTGTCCTTCGACACCCGGGACAACGCCGCCGGCATGCCCAAGTGCAAGGTGATCGATCCGGCCTTTACCTGGGGCGACGACCGCAGCCCCAACACCTCCTGGCAGGACACGGTGATCTACGAGCTGCACGTCAAGGGCTTCACCATGCAGCACCCCGAGATTCCCGAGCATCTGCGTGGCACCTATGCGGCGCTGGCCACGGAGCCGGTGATCGAATACCTGCAACGCCTGGGCGTGACCGCCGTGGAGCTGATGCCGGTGCATGCCTTCGTGGATGACCGCTACCTGGTGGACAAGGGGCTGCGCAATTACTGGGGCTATAACTCCATCGGCTATTTCGCGCCGGATTCGCGCTACTCCTCCGCGCGCACCGTCAGCGAGTTCAAGACCATGGTCAAGACCCTGCACTCGGCGGGGATCGAGGTGATTCTCGACGTGGTCTACAACCACACCGCCGAAGGCAATCACCTGGGGCCGACCCTGAGTTTCCGGGGCATCGACAACGCCGCCTATTACCGCCTGGTGGGGGATCAGCCCCGTCACTACATGGACTACACCGGCTGCGGCAACACCCTCAACATGATGCACCCACGGGTGCTGCAGTTGATCATGGACAGCCTGCGGTATTGGGTGCAGGAAATGCACGTGGACGGCTTTCGCTTCGATCTGGCCTCGGCCCTGGCGCGCGAGCTGCACGAGGTGGACCGGCTGGGGGCGTTCTTCGACATCATTCATCAGGACCCGGTGCTGTCGCGGGTCAAGCTCATTGCCGAGCCCTGGGATCTGGGCGAAGGCGGCTACCAGGTAGGGAATTTCCCGGTGGGCTGGACCGAATGGAACGGCAAGTACCGGGACGTGATCCGCGATTGCTGGCGGGGCGAGGGCGGCATCATCGGTGAGCTGGGCTATCGCCTGACCGGTTCCAGCGACCTGTATGAACTGGGTGGGCGCAGGCCCTATGCCAGCATCAATTTCGTCACCGCCCACGACGGCTTCACCCTGCATGACCTGGGGAGCTACAACGACAAGCACAACGAGGACAACCAGGAGGACAACCGCGATGGCGAAAGCCACAACCGCAGCTGGAACTGCGGCGCGGAAGGCGCGACCGACGACCCTGAGATCCTGGCGCTGCGGGGCCAGCAGACCCGTAATTTCCTCGCCACCCTGCTGTTGTCCCAAGGCGTTCCCATGTTGCTGGCCGGTGATGAGATCGGCCGCAGCCAGGGCGGGAACAACAACGCCTATTGCCAGGACAACCCGGTGAGCTGGGTGGACTGGGATCTCTCACCCGAAGGCCGCGAGCTGCTGACGTTTGTGCGCAAGCTGGTGCATTTGCGCCGCAATCACCCGGTGTTTCGTAAGCGGACCTTCTTTCAGGGCGACGCCGTGAATGAAGCCGGTCTCAAGGACATCACCTGGCTCACGCCCGAAGGTCAGGAAATGACGGAGCAGGAATGGCAGCAGGGCGCGGCCCTGAGCCTGGGCATGCTGTTGGCCGGCGATGCCATCGGCGAGCGGGACAAACGGGGCCGGCCGGTGGTGGATGACGACTTTCTGCTGCTGCTCAATCCCAGCCCGGAGGATGTGCCCTTCCTGCTGCCAGACCAACACTGGAGCAGCCCCTGGAGCCTGGTGGTGGACACCAGCCTCAAATCCGAGGCCATGGCTGGCCCCTACGCACCGGGCAAGCCTTATCCCCAGCGCGCCCGGTCACTGGTGCTGCTGACCCAACCCCGCCAGACCCGCGAATAAAGTGGAGGAAGCAAGATGCGACGTGCTCATGTGATGCCCTTTGGCGCAACGGTGCAGGTCGATGGCAGTGTCCGGTTCCGCCTGTGGGCACCCGCGGCGCAGTCGGTGGAGGTCGAACTGGAGACGGGCGCTGTGCCCATGCAGCCGCAGGATGGCGGCTGGTTCGAGCTGCTGACGGACCAGGCTGGTCCGGGCAGCCGTTATCGTTATCGCATCAACGGCGAAACCTCGGTGCCGGATCCCGCGTCCCGTTTTCAGCCGGACGATGTGGCCGGCGCCAGCCAGGTGGTCGATCCCGCCGGGTTCGACTGGCAGGATCAGGATTGGCGCGGGCGCCATTGGGAAGAGGCGGTCATCTACGAGCTGCATGTGGGGACCTTTACGCCGGAAGGGACCTTCCGGGCCTTGGAAGAGCGGCTGGACGATCTGGTCGAACTCGGCGTCACCGCCATTGAGATCATGCCGGTGGCGGATTTTCCGGGTCGCTGGAACTGGGGATACGACGGCGTGCTGCTGTTTGCCCCGGACAGCAGCTATGGCACCCCCGACGACTTTAAGCAACTGGTGCAGGCGGCCCACCGCAAGGGGCTCATGGTGTTTCTCGATGTGGTCTACAACCACTTCGGCCCTGACGGCAACTACCTGCACAGCTACGCACCGCAGTTTTTTACCGAGCGCCATCCAACGCCCTGGGGGGCGGGCATCAACTTCGATGGCCCGGACAGCCAGGTGGTGCGGAATTTTTTCATCCACAACGCGCTGTACTGGATCGAGGAATATCATCTGGACGGCCTGCGCCTGGATGCGGTGCATGCCATCGAGGACGACTCGCCTCGCCATATCCTGAATGAGCTGGCGGAGGCGGTCCACGCCGGCCCCGGGCGTGAGCGCCAGGTGCACCTGATCCTGGAGAACGACAAGAACGGCGCCCGCCATTTACAGCGGGGCGAACAGGGCGAGGTATCACTGTACAGCGCCCAGTGGAACGACGACATCCACCACGCCCTGCATACCCTGCTGACTGGCGAACGCGACGGCTATTACGGCCAGTATGCGGAACGCCCCGCCTGGTTCCTGGGGCGCTGCCTGACCGAGGGCTTCGGCTATCAGGGCGAGCCCGCGCCCTACCACGACGGCAAGCCGCGCGGCGAGAACAGTCGCGGCCTGCCGCCGGGCGCCTTCATCAACTTCCTCCAGAACCATGACCAGGTGGGCAACCGCGCCTTTGGCGAGCGCTTGTCGGCCCTGGCATCGCCCGAGGCCATGCGGGCCGGCATTGCGGTACTGCTGTTGGCGCCGTCGCCGGTGATGCTGTTCATGGGCGAGGAGTTCGCCGCTGCCAGTCCTTTCCAATATTTCTGTGACTTCCATGAGGAGCTGGGGCAGGCGGTACGGGAAGGGCGCCGGGGCGAGTTTTCCCGGTTCGAGCGCTTCAGTGATCCGCAGGTGCGCGAGAGCATTCCGGATCCCAATGATCCTGCCACCCGGGAGCGCAGCGTGCTGGATTGGGCCAGTCGCCAGGCGGCACCACACCGGGAGTGGCTGACCTTTTACCGGCAACTGCTGGCCTTGCGGCAATGGCATCTGGTCCCGCGCCTGCGCCCCTTACCGGACGCCGGTGGGGCGGGTCCCATGGATGGCCGTTTCAAAGTGCTGGGGGAGTGTGCGCTGGAAGCCCACTGGCGCCTGGCGGACCGCAGCAAACTGGCACTGTGGGCCAACCTCGGCGACGTCCCTGTCGCGCCCGCCAGCCTGCCGACCGGGGAGGTGTTCTACGCCACGACGCCGGAGGCCGAGGCGACCCTGCGACGTGGCTTGCCGCTGCCGGCCTGGACCGTGATCTGGGCCTGGAGTGAGGCAGGCGGTTAAGCCGGAGTCGATTGCTCCAAGCTCCCCTCTCCCGCTTTGCGGGAGAGGGGCTGGGGGCGCCCGGCTAGGGGTGAGGGTCTTGCAGGCGCGGAATGGAACTGGCC
>JAEZAA010000053.1 GCA_023430625.1 Pseudomonadota bacterium | reverse complement strand
CGACCTGGAACAGCAGATGGATGCCTTGCGCCATTTCAAGAAAGCCAACGTACTGCGGGTGGCGGCGTCGGAAATGCGGGGCACCCTGCCCATTATGAAAGTCAGCGCCTCGCTGACCTGGCTTGCCGAGACCATCCGTGAACGCGTGCTGGATCTGGCCTGGGAGGCGATGGTTGCCAAGCATGGCCGGCCACAGCGCGTGTCCGGTGAGCCCTGTGACCCGGACTTCGTGATCATCGGCTATGGCAAGCTGGGTGGCTTGGAGCTGGGGCACAGCTCCGATCTGGATCTGGTGTTTATTCATGGCGCGGCCGATAACCTGCCAACCGATGGTGAGCGTCCGGTGGATGGGGCGATCTTTTTTGCGCGGCTCGGACAGCGGATCGTGCATCTGCTGACGACCCATACGACGTCGGGACAGCTGTATGAGGCGGACTTGCGGCTGCGGCCGTCGGGCAATTCCGGCTTGCTGGTGTCATCGCTCAAGGCGTTCGAGCAGTACCAGATGCAGGACGCCTGGACCTGGGAGCATCAAGCCCTGGTACGGGCACGAATGGTTGCGGGCAGTCCTCGGGTGGGTGCGGCCTTCGAAGCGATCCGTCGCCAGATTCTGGGGCGCGAGCGCGATCGCGGCCTGTTGCAGAAGGAGGTGCGGGAAATGCGGGAGCGGATGCGGGAAAGTCTCGCCAGCTCACCTGCCGCCGCACGTTTTTGTCTCAAGCAGGACGCGGGTGGTATCGTCGACATCGAGTTTATGGTGCAATATGGCGTTCTCGGTTGGGCTCATGAGCATGAGCGTCTTATGATCTGGCCGGATAATATTCGGATTCTAGAAGAGTTTGGTGTGGCGGGGGTCATGGCGCCGGCGATTGCCGAAGATCTGACTCAGATCTACAAGGCCTACCGCTCCCGCCTGCACATTCTGACGCTGCAGAATCTACCCGCCGATGTGGCGGCCGATGAGTTCGTCGAAGAGCGGCGCCGGGTGCTGGATTATTGGACCCGGTTCATGGAACAGGCGCCGAGTGTTCTGCTGGAATAGCCGTTCGCACTTTCCCTTATTTCGGCCCGATTTCAGGCTGAACCCCATAAAGATGGCGTTCGGTCCGAACAATTTTGATGTTAAACTAGCGTTTTTTTCCGTTTCGAGGAGCACCTGATTATGTCGATGGCTGATCGTGATGGCCTGATCTGGTTCGATGGCGAACTGGTTCCATGGCGCGATGCCCGGGTCCATGTCCTGACCCATACGTTGCATTACGGCATGGGCGCCTTCGAGGGCGTGCGGGCCTATGAGACTGATCGGGGCACCTGTATCTTCAAGCTGCAGGAGCACACCGATCGTCTGTTCCGGTCTGCCCACATTCTGCAGATGAAAATCCCGTTCTCCAAGGAGGAGATCAACGAGGCCCAGCGGGCTGCGGTACGGGAGAACAACCTGAAGGAAGCCTACCTGCGTCCGATGATTTTCTTCGGATCCGAAGGCATGGGACTGCGCGCCGAGAACCTGAAGGTCCATGTCATCGTGGCCGCTTGGTCCTGGCCGTCCTACATGTCGCCGGAAGCCAAGGAGCAGGGCATCAAGGTCCGTACCTCCTCCTTTACCCGTCATCACGTCAACATCAGCATGACCAAGGCCAAGGCCAACGGTCACTACATCAACTCCATGCTGGCGTTGAACGAAGCCCTGCGCAGCGGCTGTGAAGAAGCCTTGTTGCTGGATCCCGAAGGCTATGTGGCCGAAGGCAGCGGCGAGAACATTTTCATCGTGCGCGATGGTGTCCTGTACACGCCCGAGCTGACTGCCTGCCTGGATGGCATTACCCGTCGGACCATCTTCACGCTGGCGGCGGAGCTGGGACTACGCGTCGAGGAAAAACGGATCACGCGCGACGAAGTCTATGTGGCCGACGAAGCTTTCTTCACCGGTACCGCCGCGGAAGTTCTGCCGATCCGTGAGCTGGACGGCCGCGAGATTGGCAGCGGCAAACGCGGTCCGCTGACCGAGAAGTTGCAGACCATGTACTTCGATAGCGTCAAGGGTCGCCGTGACCGCAATCTGGAGTGGCTGACGCCGGTTGCCTGATGTTTGCCGGCAGGCAAACCCTTGGTTAAAAGCGGTATGAAGGCCAGAACTGGTGACCCGGTCCTGGCCTTCTTCGTTTCCGTGTCCATGAAGTAACAGATTTTCTTGTTCTAGCCAGAATCGCTTCTGGCGCCGTACTGGAGAAACCAGGTTGAAATACCTCATTATCGGACCTTCCTGGGTTGGGGACATGGTGATGGCCCAGTCCCTGTTCATGCTGCTCAAGCAACAGGATCTCCAGGCCGAGATTGATGTACTGGCCCCAGCCTGGAGTCGTCCCATTGTTGCGCGCATGCCGGAGGTGTCCGGCATGCTGGATATGCCGGTGGGGCATGGCAAAGTGGGCTTGGGCGAGCGCTTCCGCCTGGGTAAGGGGCTACGGGAGCGCAGCTATGATCAGGCCATCGTCCTGCCCAACTCGCTCAAATCCGCCCTCATTCCCTGGTGGGCCCGGATTCCGCGCCGCACCGGCTGGCGTGGCGAGATGCGCTACGGTCTTTTGAATGATCTGCGGGTGCTGGATAAGGCTGCGCTGCCGTTGATGGTGCAGCGCTTCGATGCGCTGGCATTACCGGCAGGCGCCCGGTTACCGGAGAAGCTTCCAGACCCGCGACTCAAGATCGACACCGCCAATCAGGCTGCGGCTCTAAAACGTCTCGGACTAGGGCTGGATCGACCGGTGCTCGCACTCTGTCCGGGCGCCGAGTTCGGCGAGGCGAAACGTTGGCCGGAGAACCACTATGCGGCGCTGGCCCAGCAGCGGATCGCGCAGGGCGCACAGGTCTGGCTGTTCGGTTCCGCCAAGGATCATCCGGTAGGCGAGCAAATTCGCGGTCTGCTTCCGGCGGCACTGCGCGACCAGTGCCTCAACCTGGCGGGGCAGACGTCGCTGGCCGATGCGGTGGATCTGCTGGCGTTGGCAGAGGCGGTGGTCAGCAACGATTCCGGCCTGATGCACGTGGCGGCGGCCCTGGCCCGGCCATTGGTGGTCCTCTACGGTTCGACATCGCCAGGTTTCACGCCGCCGCTGGCGGATCAGGTTCGCATCCTGCGCTTGGGACTCGATTGTAGCCCCTGCTTTCAGCGGGAATGCCCGCTGGGGCATCTGAAATGTCTGCGGGATCTGGCGCCCGAGCGGGCCAATGCCGCCCTCGATGAACTGCTGAGGGCATAGGCGAGAGCATGCGCGTTCTTCTGATCAAGACCTCTTCTTTGGGCGATGTGGTGCACACCTTGCCGGCCCTGACCGATGCCCAGGCCGCGATCCCCGGCATCCGCTTCGATTGGGTCGTGGAAGAAGCTTTTGCCGAGATCCCGCGCTGGCATCCGGCGGTGGCGGAGGTGATTCCGGTCGCGATCCGGCGTTGGCGCAAGCAGCCGATCCAGACCTGGCGATCTGGCGCATGGCGTGCCTTCAAACGCGATCTCGGAAGCCGTCAATACGATCTGATCATTGATGCGCAGGGGCTAATGAAAAGCGCGGCGCTGACCCGTCTCAACCCAGCGCCCAGTGCCGGATATGACCGCGCCTCAATTCGCGAGCCGCTTGCCAGCCGGTTTTACCGGTACCGCTACGAAGTCTCGCGCCAGCAACACGCGGTGGAGCGCATTCGCGCGTTGTTCGCCCAGGCATTGAAATATCCCCGGCCGACAGAGGTGGGCGACTATGGCATCGAAGTAAGTCGTCTACCGCCGGTTGAGGTTCCCAGTGGCGACTTTGTCGTGTTCTGTCACGGCACCACCTGGCTAACCAAGCATTGGCCCGAGACCTACTGGCGCCAGCTGGCCGAAGCCCACGCCCGCGACGGGTTGCGGGTCCTGCTGCCCTGGGGCAATGAGGCGGAACGCCAGCGAGCGGAACGAATCGCGGCGGATCTGCCGGGCATTCAGGTCTTGCCCCGGATGTCCCTGTTCGAGATGGCGGCTGTCCTGAGTCGGGCGGCGCGGGTGGTGGCCGTCGACACGGGGCTGGGTCATCTGGCTGCGGCAGTTGCGGCGCCCAGCGTGGCGCTTTATGGCCCCACCAGTCCGGACCTCACCGGCAGTTATGGGCGTAGTCAGCGCATCCTGGCTTCGACGCTGCCGTGCGCGCCCTGTCTCAGTAAACGCTGCAAGCTGCCGGCGCGGGATCAGGCGGCGGCCCCGGCGTTTCCCCCTTGCCTGGCGGAACTGACTCCGGAGCGGGTGGTGGCAGAGTCGCTTCTGATCGCAAAAAGCGGTATGCCTGTGCAGGCTATACATGGAGTGGGTAACGGCGACGGCTCGGCATAAGGAAGAGCAACGGAAGATGCGGGTTGTCTGGATCAACAAGAGTCCCTGGAAAAAGCCCGGGCCCATCGTCTACATGGGGTTGTTGAATGCGTTGTCCTTTGCCTGGCATGGTGTTCCGACGGATTTCTTTGTGGGGGCGGGCGCGCCATCCGATACAGACCAGGACCTGGCTGACTACTACGCCCTTGAGAGCCATCCCGCTCTAAGCATTCACCGGATTGATGGAACGAAGGGTGGCAGGCGCGGCGTCTATCGCGCAGCGTTAGAGAAGATTCACCAGTATCTCGCGTCGGATGAGCCGGTTCTGGTGCTAACCCGCGAGGTGGGCGTACTAGCGCCCCTGGTTCGGCTGAAGAAGCAATTTCCCCGCCTCAAGGTGTTACACGAAGTCCACGATTATTACCTGACGACTCGGCATTTGCCGAAGCCTGGCTGGTCGGCGCGGCGCCGCCAGTGGGCCGAGCGCTGGTTGATTCCTTGCATCGATGGCCTGATATGCCTCACCGAAGCGCAGCGTGCGCTCTACCAGCAACACTTTTCATCCGTGCCAATGACCGTACTCCCGCTGGGTACGTTGGATCGCTCCGAGCCGGAGGATCTGGAACGCCGCAGGCTGGCGAGACGCCTCATCTACATCGGACATCTGCACGAGTACAAGGGACTTTCGCTGATCTTCGAGATCGCGCGACAGCTCAATGGTCACAATGTGGAGCTACAGTGCCTGGGTGGTGACGAAGGCCAGGTGAATGCGCTACGGACCCGGGCGCGGGATGCAGGTCTTGCGCAGGTGTTAGGGTTCGAACCCTTTCGGGCTCCGGCCGATCTGCATGCGTATTTGGCGAGGGAGGCGAGTGTGGGGCTGGTGCCGCTGCAGGACACCTTCTACAGCCGATACCTGACCTGCCCGGTCAAGGCGCTCGACTGTCTCACCCACGGACTCCCGATCGTGGGCAGCGACTTACCCAGCATACGCGAGCTTGCGCGGGGTGCAGGGGAGCTGTGTCAATATAATGCTGCAGACCAGTTTGTTGCAGAGTGCCTGGCCCTGCTTGCCGATGCGCAGCATTACCAATCCCGCAGTCAGGCCAGTTGGATGCGTAGCAGGGAATTGCTATGGCGGACGCGAGCACAGCGCATTCTGGAATTCGTCGGCACGGCCCACTGACCAGAAAGGAATTCCTGTCATGCTGAAAGATGCCATTGATTTCACAAAGCTGCGCCGGGTGCTGGTGGTCAAGCTCCGCCATCACGGCGATGTCCTGCTCACTTCACCCGTCTTTAGCGTGCTCAAGAACCATTATCCGCACCTTGAGGTGGATGCCCTGGTGTACCAGGAAACAGAGGAGATGCTAAGCTTGCACCCGGCCATCAGCCAGCTGCATACCATTGATCGCACCTGGAAAAGGCAGGGGCTGGGGTTTCAGATCGCACAGGAATGGGCTCTGTTAAAGCGGTTGCGCGCGCGCCGTTATGATCTGCTGGTGCTGTTGACCGAGCAATGGCGGGGTGCATTGCTGAAGCGGGCCCTGGGTATCCCCTATGGGGTGGTGGCGGACTACGGACGGCGTCAAAGTCGGTTCTGGCAGCAAAGTTTTACCCATATTTACCCGGAGACCCGCCAGCGCCATAAGGTGGAGTTTCACCTGGATGCCCTGCGTCGGCTTGGGCTCCAGCCGCAGGCGGATGAGCGGGCACTGTCGTTTGTAATGACGGATGCCGATGTCTCCCATGTCGATGTGTTGTTGCGCCATTCAGGCGTGGCGGGTCCCTATGTGGTGCTGCATCCGTCTTCGCGCTGGGGATACAAATGCTGGGAGGTCGACAAGTACGCGGAGCTGATCGACCGATTGATGGATGCCGGCCATAACCTCGTGCTGACCGGCTCGTCGAGCAAGGCAGAGCAGGCCTTGATGCAGGCTATTAAGGTTCGTGTGACAAGGACACCGGTGGATTTGAGCGGGATGCTGACGCTCAAGCAATTAGGGGCGGTCATTCAGCGATCCGCCTGCTTCGTCGGCGTCGACTCCATGCCGATGCACTTGGCGGCGGCCTTGGATACACCCGTCGTTGCCCTGTTTGGGCCAAGCAGCCAGGCCATGTGGCGGCCCTGGACCCAGCGCTATGAAATCGTCAGTTCCAAACCCAGTTGCCAGCCCTGTTTTCAGCATGGATGTGGGAGCTCGGAGGTTAGCGACTGTTTGCGGGAAATTCCTGTCGACCGGGTTTTTCAGGCTGTCATCCGTTTTTGTGGAAAAACCAGCAGGAAGATTCCTGCGCTTGAGGCTGTTTGATGATGAAACTCGCGTTCTGTCTGTTCAAGTATTATCCGTTTGGCGGGCTGGAGCAGAGCTTTCTGAATATTGCCAAGGAGGCTGTCGCGCGCGGGCATGACGTACATGTCTACACCAGAGCTTGGCAGGGCGAGGTGCCTCAGGGGATTCAGGTGCATCGGCTGAAAGTGGCTGGGCTGACCAACCATGGCAAGGCTAAGCGCTTTGCGGCGGCCGTTGGCGAGATTCTGAAGCGGGAACTGTTCGATCTGGTGGTTGGTTTCAATCGAATGCCCCACCTGGATCTCTACTATGGGGCGGATGTCTGTTTTGTGGCCCAGGCACGGGAAAAGCATTCGGCCTTGTTCCGGCTCACATCTCGTTATCGGACATTCGCTGCGCTTGAAAGGGCGGTATTCGGTCCGCAGGCGGACACCCATATCCTTTATATCTCGCGCCGGGCAAAAGAGGAGTATCAGCGCGCGTATGGTACTCCGGAGTCGCGCTTCCACGAGTTACCGGCCGGCTTGAATAAGGCGAGGATTCGCGAGGCCTTGGCGCCAGCCACGCGCCAGCAGGTGCGACAGGAATTGGCTCTGCGCGATGATGATTTGCTGCTGGTGATGGTCGGGTC
>JAEZAA010000274.1 GCA_023430625.1 Pseudomonadota bacterium | reverse complement strand
CGTGGAGAGTTGCCGCAGCGGGATCATGGTCACCGACGTGGCGGGTATCGTGGGCTATGTGAATGCCGCTTTCCTCGAACTGGTGGGGCTGAGCCGCGACCAGGTCTGTCACAAGCCTCTCTCCGCCTTGCAGCCTTGCCTCGAGCTGCCGGATCTGGCGCTTTTCTCTTCCGAATCCCATGTCCGTATTCAACCGCGCAGCGAGTTAGAATGCTTTTGCACCAACAATAGCCGGTTCTGGGTCCAGGTCTCTGTGTCTGGCATTCAGGACGATCAGGACAAGCGGACCCATTATGTGATCGCCTGCGAAGACATTACCCAGCTCAAGCAGAACCGGGACGAGATGGAGCGGCTGGCGTTCTACGACAGCCTGACCGGCCTGGAGAATCGCCTGCTGTTCAAGCTGCGGCTGGAAAAGGCGGTGGCCAATGCGCAGCGGGAGAAGGTTCGCACGGCCCTGATGTTCATCGACATCGACCACTTCAAGAAGATCAACGACACCTTCGGCCATGATGCCGGTGACGAAGTCTTGCAGGCGGTTGCCGCGCGGATTCGCCAGAACGTGCGCAATAACGACACCGTGGCCCGGGTCAGCGGTGACGAGTTCACCGTGCTGTTGGGCGGCGTGCATTCCAACGAGGATGTGCGCAAGGTGGCGCAGGGTATTCTCAAAACCCTGAGCCAACCGGTGAAGCTGGCGGGCAACGAGTATTTCGTCTCCGCCAGCATTGGTATTTCCATCACGCCCGGCGATGGCACTGACGTTGACGAACTGATGAAGAACGCCGACCTGGCCATGTACGAGGCCAAGCGCAACGGCCGCAATAACTTCCAGTTCTTTTCCAAGCGCCTCAATGAGGAAGCCAAACGGAATCTGGACCTGGAGCAGGAGCTGCGGGCAGCGCTGGCGGATCGCCACTTCTTTATCGCCTATCAGCCCCGCATCTGCCTCAAGACCATGCAGCTGGCCGGGGTAGAAGCCCTGGTGCGCTGGCGTCATACCGAACTTGGCACCCTGTATCCGGAGTATTTCCTCGGCTTTGCCGAAGACTCGGGTTTTATCGTCGAACTCGGCAAATGGGTCCTGGCGGAATGCAGTTTGTCGGCCCGGATTCTGCGGGACGCGGGGTTTCACAATGCCCGATTGTCGGTGAATGTGTCGGCCCGTCAGTTGCGCGACCGTGGTTTGCTGGCGGATGTGGCCTATCTCTTTGGTCACGGCGACAACGTCATCAGCAATGTCGAGTTGGAAATCACCGAAGCGTCCATGATCGAAAACCACAGCGAAAGCCTGCAGACCATCGAAGAGCTGCGGAGCATGGGTTTTACCTTGTCGATCGATGACTTCGGCACCGGCTTTTCCGCCCTAAATCATCTCAAGCGGCTGCCGGTGGATTTCGTCAAGATCGACCGCTCCCAGGTGGACGGGCTGCCGACCGATGCCAGCAGTGTCGAAACCGTACGGGCGGTGATCGGCATGGCGCATGGCTTGAATCAGAAGGTGGTGGCGGAAGGCGTGGAGCGGCCGGAACAGCTGGAGTTTCTCAAGAGCCTGGGCTGCGATTACGTGCAGGGATACCTGTTCGGCCAGGCCATGCCGCTGCGGGAGCTGATGCGTCGCTTCGAGCCGGTTCGGGGCGAGCACAACGTCCGGCATGCGACGGGGGCGCCGGACGTTGTACTGGAACCGCCGGTTGCTTCCAACCAGGGCAGTTGAGGCGGCTCCAGGGCAATTTATCGGGCCAGAAGTTCGTGCAGGATCGTCGGGCGTTTGCGCTCGATGAGCTGCTCCAGGTTACGCGCGACCCGCAACAGCAGGTGCTCCTCCCAGGGGCGGCCAATCAGCTGCAGACCAATGGGCAGCCCGTCCGGCGTGTAGCCCACTGGCAGGGTCAGCGCTGGATAGCCGGTGAGGTTTGCCGGGGTGGCGAACCGCATCAGCTCGGTCAGCACGCCGAGGTTGGACTCGCCCTCCGGCAGGGCTTTCTCATTGATGCGCGGCGCCGCGATGCCGGTGGTGGGTGTCACGATGACGTCGACTTTCTGAAACGCCTGCTGGAACTGACGAATGGCATAGGTGCGGATTTGCTGGGACTTGATGTAGTCCCGGCTGCTGAAGGCATGGGCCAATGCCAGGTTGAGGCGGGTCTCCAGGCCGAAGCGGCCACGCTCGCGACGGTAGGAGCCGTCGAGTGCGGCCAGCATCTCGCTGGCAATGGTGACCGTATGGGCCAGGCGCTGGGCGTCGAGCTGGCCGATCTCGATGTGGTGCATGGTGGCGCCCCGGCTCTTGAGCCGTTCCAGCGCCAACTGGCAGGTTTGCACCAGATCCCGGCTACCATGGTTGAACCAGGGCAGATAGACCCCGAAGCGGACATCCTCGAGCTTGGGCTTGAGGTAGTCCTGCAGATGAACCGCCGGCTGCTCCAGGGACCAGGGATCATGAGTATCCGGACCGGCGATCAGGCTGTAGGCCAAGGCCACGTCGTCGACCGACGCGCCAATGGGACCGACGTGGGCGACGCTCCAACACAGCGGCGCGGCGCCGAACTCGCTGACCCGGCTCCAGGTGGGCTTTAGCCCCACCACGCCACAGAGCGCGGCCGGAATGCGTACCGAGCCGCCGCCATCGGCGCCGAGCGCGATGGGGCAGAGGCCGGCGGCAACCGCGGCGGCCGAGCCGCTGGACGAGCCACCGGTATGGTGGGCGGGGTTATAGGGATTACGGCAGACGCCGAAATGGGCGTTGGCGCCGGTCACGCCAAGTCCAACCTCCTGCATGTTGGTCTTGCCGATAAACAGCGCACCCGCCGCCCGCAAGCGGGCCACGGCGGTGGCGTCCTGCTCGGCGGAGGCGTCCTGACCCAGCACCTGGGTGCCGACTGTGGTGGCATAGGGCACCAGATCCAGTTCGTCCTTGATGGCAACGGGCACGCCGTCGAGAACGCTGAGTGGGCGGCCAGTCTGGATCCGGGCCAGGGATTCGCGGGCTTGGGCCAGAATGTTCTGTTCGTTGAAGTTGATCACCGCATTCAACGGCTTATCGCCGCTGTTGGACGCCCGGATGGCGGCGATTATTTTTTCCGCAATTGCGACGGGCGTGGTATCGCCGGCCCGATAGGCGCGGGCATAATCGAACGCCGTGGGCAGGCGGAAGCCGGGCGTCTCTGGCGCTTGATAACGGTCGTGATGCAGCACGCTCAGCGAGGCGCGGGCCTGCTCCGGACTCGGCGCGCGACCCGCTGGATGCTTGGGCTGGTGCGTGGGGAGTTCCTGGATGTCCAGTGCCCGCAGGCGATGCAGGCCACCTTCCTTGAGCAAGGGGGACTCCAGCAGGCGCCGCGAGTAGCCGTTTTCCAGCAGGTTGACCAGGGTCTTGAGTGGTTTTCCCGACAGTTGGGGGACTTTCAGGGACTGCAGATCATACGGCATCAATAGGTCCTTAAGGCGCGGTGTACAATCAGTCGCAATGCGGATGTTTTGGCCGCCAGGCCGGCTGTTGTGCGACTCTCGACAGCACTTTGTAAGTGCAAGGCCTGCGGTTGCGAGGGCGAGGCCAGCTTTATGTGAGTGCAAGGATAGTCCGGCACCGCTTGATTCTCCAGAGTATTCTCCGGCGGCTCGGGTGCTGAACTAGACGCGGCTCATGGCATCCAATCCAGGGTTATTAGGTGAGATTTTATTGATGTGGCGATCTGTTCCGGTGCGCGTTCTGCTCTTGGCGGTGTTTGGTGGAATGCTCGCCGCCTGTGGTGGCGGTGGTAGCGATGATGATGACTCCGATAGCTCGGTGCAGGCCCAGCCCACGGCAACCTTGAGCGGCGTGATCGGTGTGCCGGCCGGCACCCTGGTCGATCTGGATACCGCCACCGATGCCCGCGACACCGAATTGGCCGGCAACAACGATGCGGCCAGTGCCCAGCCGGTCTTCAATCCTGCGGTGATAGGCGGTTATGTCAGTGACCTTGCCGGCTTGTACGTGGTGCAGGATCAACAGGGGCGGCCGCGCAACCGGAACTATCCGCGGGACCCGGCGGATGTGTTCAAGGTCAGGCTGTTTGCCGGCCAGACTCTGCAGCTAGAAGTGCATGACGCTGATCATGAGCTGGTATCGGCCAATGGCGAGCCCAACCAGGACGGTAAGCGGCCCCGGCTTGCGCTGCGACTGTATCGTGAGGAAGCGCCAGAAACCGAGATCGTCGGCATTGCCGTGGGCGGGATGCTTGACGACGTGGTGAGCGTCGGTCAGCTGACCGTGCCGGAGACGGGTGATTACTTCATTAAGGTCACGCCTGAGGCGAACGGATCCGCCGACCAAGGCGGGCCTGCCACCTATGTGCTGCGCCTGGAACAGGTGGGGCTGCCAAGCGGCCGGTTGTCGCTCACCGATGAGTTTGTGCCCGGCGAAGTCCTGGTGGAGTGGGAGACGGCCCCTCAGACCAACACCAGGCGCAGCGCCAGTTCGGCGCTGACCCTGGTGCAGGAAGCGGGCTCGGTGAGCCGCATGAAAATCAATCATCCAGCCTTTAACAACACGGCCCGCAGTGGCACGGCTCCTACCAGCGCCGCGCAACTGGCCGAGCAGAAGCGGATTACCCTGGAGACCATTCGCGAGCTGCGCCGCCAGCCTGGGGTCCAGTTCGCCGAACCCAACTATATTCGCCGCGCGCTGGCCGTGCCGTCCGATCCTTACTATGTGCGCCAGTGGCACCATAAACTGATCAATCTGCCCGCGGCCTGGAACAGCAGCCAGGGCGAGGGTGTGATCGTGGCCGTGATCGATTCCGGCGTGCGCTTCAACCACCCGGACCTGGCGGGCCAGTTCGTGGATGGCTATGACTTTGTCAGCGACCCGGACATCGCGCGGGATGGTAACGGTTATGACGCCGATCCCACCGATCCGGGCGACGAGAAAAGCGGCAGCAGCTTTCACGGCACCCACGTGTCCGGCGTTGTGGTGGCGCTGGCGGGCAATGGTCAAGGTGGAGTAGGGACGGCATATGGCGCCAAGGTAATGCCCTTGCGGGTTCTTGGCCTGAAAGGCGAGGGACTCGATTACGATGTGGCCCAGGCCGAGCTCTATGCCGCCGGCCTGGACAATGCTAGCCGCCAACGCCCGGAACGGCGGGCAGACATCATCAACCTGAGCCTGGGTTCGGCCAGCTTCTCCCAAACCCTGCAGACCGCAGTCGACCGCGCCACTCAGGCGGGTGTGATTGTGGTGGCGGCGGCCGGCAATGAAAGCTCCTCCCAGGTGGTGTATCCGGCCGGTTATGCCTCGGTGTTCGCCGTGAGCGCGGTGGGACCGGACAAGCGTAAAGCGCCTTATTCCAACTATGGCAGCAGCATCGATCTGGCCGCGCCCGGCGGCAATTTCCTGCTGGACATGGATAACGACGGCTATGGCGATGGCATTCTCAGCACCTGGGCCGATGACAGTTACGCCACGCCCCGGCCATCCTATGCCTGGATGGAGGGTACGTCCATGGCGGCGCCCCAGGTTGCCGGCGTGGCCGCGCTCATGAAGGCGGCGCGACCCTCGTTGACCGTCGGGGAATTTCGCCAATACCTGAACGAGGGCAAGCTGACCCAGCGGCTGGGCGACGCAGTTTATTACGGCAAGGGCATGATCGATGCCTCCAAGGCCGTCTCCACCGCCATTACCGGCCAGCCCCAGGCAATCCTGAGCGCGTTCCCGGGTTCCCTGGTGTTCGAAGGGTTTGTGGACGCTGCTGAACTGACCCTGGACAATGGCGGCAGCGACACGGAATCGCTGACACTGAACGGCGCGCCGGTGGCAGAGGATGGCGGGCTGGGATGGCTGAGCGTGATGCCCGTGGACGTCAATGGGTCGGGGTTGGGGCGCTATCAGGTCAGTGTGGATCGTACGCTTTTCGTGCCGGGTGTGACCTACGCCGGGCGGATTCTAGTGCAATCCAGCGCCGGACAAGTGGAAGTGCCGGTCGTTGCGCGCATGCCGGACCCGGAGCGCCTGGCCAATGCCGGCACTCAATTCCTGTTCTTGCTGGATGCCCAAACCAGCCTGCCGGTACGCTCTGTGAAGCTGGACCCGCCTCAGGATGGAGCCTATCAATTCACCCTGGAGAATGTGCCGCACGGCCGCTATACCCTGGTTGTTTCGTCCGATTTGGATAACGACCTGGAAATTTGCGACGGCGGCGAAGCCTGTGGTCTGTATCCGGTGGGCCAGCAACAGGTGATCAGGGTGCCGGAGGATGCGGGGCAACCGCTGCTGTTTAATACCGGTTTTCACTCCAGTGTGGGGCGCGCAGAGCTGTCGGAAGGTAACCAGCCCGCACCTGCCGGGTTCCCGAGGATGCTGCCATGACATGTACGCCCAGAGTTACCAGCCACAGGCCTGCTCGAACCCAGAAGGGATTCGGGCTGTTGATGCTGAGCGGCCTGCTGCTGGGATGCCAGGCCGATGAATTGACCTTCCCCACCCAGAACCAGCCCCTGGTGAGCGAGCAACTGTTCGTGGGGCAGCGCTGCTCCGCGCCCCAGGCGGGCGCTCAGTGGCTGGATTCCGAGCCGGACTGGCGCCAGCATCAGAGCGCGGCACCACGCCAGGCGATTGCCCTGGACGAGATGGCACCGCCCGCAACGAGCAAACCCGCCATCGACTTCACCACCCATGCGGTCGTCATCGTTGGGCTGGGGCAGAAGCCCAGCGGCGGTTATGCCGTCACGCTCAGCCCGGAAGGGGTGCAGCGCTCCGGCGATAAACTGCTGGTCCATGTGCGGGTGGAGGAGCCGGCGCCGGACGCCTTTGTCAGCCAGGCGCTGACCGCGCCCTGCGTTGCCATCAAAGTGCCGCGCGTGCAGGTGCAGACCCTGCGCGCCCTGGATCAGAACGGGCAGATCATCGCGGAAGCCGCCGTGGCGGCCGGCCAAGGTTGACCTTTGGCCGACTTGCGATAAGCTACCTGTTAATTCATCCAGCCAAGCGACCACGCCACATCCCAGGGCGCCGCGCGTCTCCGGCGCCACTCAGTATCAGGAGTCACTGTGAATCAAGCCTACAACGCCGATTCCATCGAGGTTCTCAACGGCCTGGACCCGGTGCGCAAGCGCCCCGGCATGTACACCGACACCACCCGCCCCAATCACCTGGCCCAGGAAGTGATCGATAACAGCGTCGACGAAGCCCTGGCCGGTCACGCCCGGCAGATCGAGGTGGTGCTCAATGAAGATGGTTCGCTGTCGGTCTCCGATGACGGTCGCGGCATGCCGGTGGACATCCATAAAGAAGAAGGCATTCCCGGCGTCGAGCTGATCCTCACCAAGCTGCACGCGGGCGGCAAGTTCTCCAACAAGAACTACCAGTTCTCCGGCGGTTTGCACGGCGTGGGCGTGTCGGTGGTCAACGCCCTGTCGCAGCATCTGGAAGTGCTGATCAAGCGCGACGGCAACGTTTATCGCATTACCTTCGCCAACGGCGACAAGGCCAGTGACCTGGAGATCGTCGGCACCTGTGGCAAGCGCAACACCGGCACCACGGTCACCTTCTTGCCCGACCCCAAATACTTCGATTCCCCCAAGTTTTCGCTGAGCCGGCTGCGCCATGTGCTGCGGGCCAAGGCGGTGCTGTGCCCGGGCCTGAAAGTCACCTTCACCGATAAGGCCAGCGGCGAGACGGACGAATGGTTCTATGAAGACGGCCTGCGGGATTACCTGCTGAATGCCACCCGCACCTTTGAAACGCTGCCCCTGAGCCCTTTCACCGGCAACATGAGCGGCAATACCGAAGCGGTGGACTGGGCCGTGCAGTGGCTGCCGGAAGGTGGCGAGCTGACCATGGAAAGCTACGTCAACCTGATCCCGACGGCCCAGGGCGGCACCCACGTCAACGGCCTGCGCACCGGCCTGTTGGAAGCCATGCGCGAGTTCTGCGAATTCCGCAACCTGCTGCCGCGTGGCGTGAAGCTGTCGCCGGAAGATGTCTGGGATAAGTGCTGCTACGTGCTGTCAGTGAAAATCCAGGACCCGCAGTTCTCCGGCCAGACCAAGGAACGCCTCTCATCCCGCGAGTGCGCCACCTTTGTGTCCGGCGTGGTGAAAGATGCCTTCAGCCTCTGGCTGAACCAGCATACGGGCGAAGCCGAGCAGTTGGCACAACTGGCCATCGACAACGCCAACCGGCGCCTGCGCGCGGCCAAGAAGGTCGAGCGCAAGAAAGTCACCAGCGGCCCCGCGCTCCCCGGCAAACTGGCCGACTGCGCCGGCTCCGACACCGCCCGCTCTGAGCTCTTCCTGGTGGAAGGGGACTCCGCCGGCGGCTCCGCCAAGCAGGCCCGCGACCGCCAGTTTCAGGCGGTAATGCCTCTGCGCGGCAAGATTCTTAACACCTGGGAAGTGGACTCCGGCCAGATCCTGGCCTCCCAGGAAGTTCATGATATCGCCGTGGCGATTGGCGTGGACCCAGCGTCCAACGATCTGGAAGGCCTGCGCTACGGCAAGATCTGCATCCTCGCCGATGCCGACTCCGACGGCCTACACATCGCCACGCTGCTGTGCGCCCTGTTCATCAAGCACTTCCGCCCCTTGGTGGAAGCCGGACACGTTTATGTGGCCATGCCGCCTCTGTACCGCATCGACATCGGCAAGGACGTGTATTACGCCCTCGACGACTCCGAGAAGCAGGGCGTACTGGACCGCATCGCCGCCGAAGGCAAGCGCGGCAAGATCAACGTTCAACGCTTCAAGGGCCTGGGTGAGATGAACCCCATGCAATTGCGCGAGACCACCATGTCGCCCGATACCCGCCGCCTGGTGCAGCTGACCATCGAACCGGAAGACGGTACCGATGAGAAGTTAGATATGTTGCTGGGCAAGAAGCGCGCCTCGGATCGGCGGGATTGGTTGGAGACCTATGGGAATTTGGCGGAGGTTGGGGTGTAACTCATCCTGATCGCACAAATGGCCGAGCCTTGCGCTCGGCTTTTTTGTCTGGCGTCACTGGATCAAGTGATGTTAACGACGCAAGGTTGTCAGCAGCGCTACTAACTCAAAGATCGCGGTATAGGGTTCAGGTTCGCTGTAAGCGTTGAACCGAGATGCCAGCGCTTGTGCGTGTTGCGAGGCAATGTGCAGTCTATCTCGGGTAATCGCAAAAGCGCCTCTCGCACCCTTTTCATAATTGGGAATGTGGCGCTTCAGTCGACGCATCACCTCGTCTCGGTGAATAGGCGCCAGAATATTCTCGTAGTGCAGTAGCAGCCACAGCTCAAAGCTCGGCACGGAAGCCATGGCTTTAAAGCGGATGAGCTGCTTGGTGTCATTCTTTAATTTACGATCCAAGGACTCCGCCAGTCGCAACGCGTTGATATAACTCTCGTGCTGGTCGCGGTCAAACAGGGCATAAACTTGCTCGAAGGAGCGAGGTTGAATATTCTTGTGCCGGTCTCCGTTTTCAAATAGTTCCTTAGCGTACTGCACTACCTGTATGGGCGAGGTTCCCAGCTCGCTTGGCCGAACTTCTACGTTCGCGGTATGTAACCGAAAGGCAGCGCGAATTTCACTGAAATAGTTTGGTTCGGTCTTGCTGCCTTCCGAGACGATCAGGATGCGGTCGTAGCTCGCGCGACGCCCCAGCTTACGCTCGAGTTGCTTTCTCTGGCGCTCCTTGGGCGAGTGATCACGCGCCATTAGTGCTTCAGCCCCAGATTATGATTAAACAGCGGTATACCACCGTACCGCCCCATCAAATAACCCCGTTCCAGCGCCTCATTCTTGCGCGGGCTGAACTCGGACAATGCAACCAACGCTGAGGCCTGGTCGGCATCCTTCTCGACAAACCAGACTTGATCGCGTCGAAAAAGGCCGGCCGCATCCAGCAAGGATGTGTCGTGGGTGGTAAAGATCAGTTGTGCGCCCCCCCGGTTGACCTCAGGCTGATGAAACAAACGCACGAGCTCGCGCACCAACAGGGTGTGTAGGCTGGTGTCCAGCTCATCTATAACCAGAGTCAATCCTTTGTTGAGAATATCCAGTACCGGCCCTGTGAGAAACAGCAGATTACGTGTGCCATTAGACTCATCCATTAGATCGAACACAGCCTTGCCATTTTTGGTGGCATGAGAAACACGAAGCTGATGCTCTTCCACCTCTTCAGTCCGCACTTCGGTCTTACCTGCCACCAAGTCAAAATGCACCTCGTGTCCAGGTACCTTTCGAGTGACCACTTCAATATCGTTAATGCTGATGTCGGCGGCGGTGAGGAAGTCACAAATTTGCTTTCGCCCCTCTGCCTGCTTAAGCATCTGGATTGACACATGAGGGCTGAGACGGGCCTGCTCATTAAAAATCACCAGATTATTGGAAAACCACTCGAAGACTGGCCGCAACGCCTCGCTATTGAGCTGGACGGCCATCGACAGGAACAATGAGTTCGGACGGGTGGCGCCCTCCCATAGATTCTTTTGCCCTTTCAAACCAGGACCGAAGTCGTATACATCCTTTTGGGTCTCTGCATCGAAATGACGCTCAAACCAGCGCTGAGGTTTAAAGGCTTTATAGACCAGCAGGTACTCATTCACTATACGCGTCTGAGTCATGGCAAAGGCGTATTGGTACCGTATGCCGTCTAAAATGAACGTCACTTCAAACTCCGTGGGTTCTTTTGCAGACTGAGCATTCAGCCGGAACGGCTGCACCGCGTAGGTTTGACCTGGCTGGATGACCGTTGCCGATTCCAGCACGACACCACGCATGTACTGCAAGGCCTTAATAAGGTTCGACTTACCGCTGGCATTGGCGCCATAGATCACGGCACTACGCAGCAGGTCAGGCACGGCTTTAAGACCGGTAACCGCCGTATGAGTGTCCTTGAGCGTCTTGTCCTTAGACGCTACAAGACTGAGCACCTGTTCGTCACGCAAGCTGCGGAAGTTCTTGACGCGGAACTCAACCAGCATTGTATTGGTCCTATTGTGTGAAAAATAAAATAAAATTATGCGTAATTTGTTCGTATATACAACTTATTTTTGTTTTTTTGGCCAAAACCCATAAGCTTTGCTTGTTGTGGGCGTGCTTTCGCGACGGACGATAGTCGGGCTGCCGTAAATGGCCCAACGTTCTATAGTTGGAAGCTAAAAGCGGCTTTCGCTCTCATTTTGACGGCGGCGAACTCCCCAGTTTTGTGGCGCATGAGTAGGTCCCTGTTCATATACGAACTGGGCACTTGAAGATTCCCGTGATGAGTCTGCCGACGACCAGAACTAAGACGAACTGCGAGATGGCTGGATACGAAGCCGTAATTAGCTACGCACAGCGTAGCTAATCCCCCGAAGACGAACGAGCCGATTTCTTCTCCTTCTCCAGCAAATGCGGCGCCATCACTTCCTCCAGCGTATAGCCGGTCAGCCGGCGGATGGTTCGCCACAGGTAGTAAAAGATCAGCAGCATCATGATCATCGAGGGAATGGCGATCATCGGATAGCTCACGAGCGTCATGCGCCCAAGCTCTTCGTTGAACGCTTGGGTTCCCGAGGGGCTGGTCACGATCCACTTGGCGATCACGTAGTTCATGATCGATGAGAAAAGAAAGGTGCCGGCAAAGAAGTAGCTGGCTTTCTGCAGGCGTTGCTCGAATTCCTGTTGGTGCCCGTTCTTTTCCAGTGATTGCTGGATCTTGTGCACGTCGAGCACGCTTGGGTTGTACAGCAGCGTGCGGACCATTGGATATTTGGTGCGGGTCGAGATGAGAACGGCAAGCCCGATCACCGCCGGCACTGCGGCCTCCTTGATCGCCAGCCAGCCGGCGTCGAGTTCCAGCAGGCCAATGCCACCGGTCAGGCCGACACTGATCAGGCCGAGCAGGGCGATGAAATTCTTCTTGTGGTAGCGAACCAGCTCAAACAGTCCCCAGCCAAGCGGGAAGGCGAGGCCGATGAGCAGGGCGTTGACGTTGCCCAGGTGCTCCTCGCCGCTGAATTTCATCAGGATGATGGACGGGATCACAATGCTGACCAGCAAATCGACCAAGGGCCGGGGCTGGTGATCGGGAGTTTTGGACGCGGTCGGTGATGTCATAAAAATGCCTGATAAGTAGGTACAGCGCCGGGGCGTAATAGCCATGGCAGAAGCGTTGAAGACTCTGGTTGACGCGTAAAGCTATGGCTGCAGTATACGATGGTTCTCAGAGAAAAGGCGGGCCGGAGGGCATGGCTTTTTCTGCAGGAAGTGAACCTGCGCACCATTCAGACCTGTCCATTCGAGCCAGGTTCCTCGCGGCCACGCCGCATGCGTGATTACCGGATGCTTAAAGCAAATTAATCTGCTGCCCGGCCAGACTCCTAACTGGAAACTTCATAATGTTCAGAGATCACGGACTGGGGATCATCCCTGTAACTGCAAACTGACGAACGTTATGAAGGAGATAAGCATGGCTGGTTCGACAGACACAGCGAACACACGGATCAATCTGAATGACGCAAGCCAATTGGCGACCTGGGCGAAGAAGCTGGACGCCACCTCCGAGCAGATCCGCGATGCGGTGAAGTCGGTGGGCGATAAGCCGGCCGATGTGGAGATGTACCTGAAAGGCAGTCGGAGCGCGACCAACAGCGAACAGATGACTGAGAAAACCAAGTCTCACTAGCGCATTAGGCGTTTGGTCCGCTCGATATCATGGAGCGGCGAGTGGGTGTAAAACGGACATCCACATTCCGGCTTGGCCGCCGCCAATCCTGCTCCTGTGGATGTCCCTCTTTCTACTAGCCCTTAGGCCACCGCGCTGATGGCTTGGTCAGCGTTGGCAGAGAGTTTCGCTTCATAGGTCTTCAGAACAGACTCCGGAATTGCGGCAGGTTTGCCGTCCGCGAGGCTGACCAGCACCATCGTGCGTTTTGCCGTGGCAAAGACTTTTTCCGGGTTGCTGGCGGACACGAACTGGTGCTCGACACTGATGATGGAGTTGGCCATCTGAATGATCTTGGTCTGGATCGCGACCGGCATGCCAAAGCGGATGGGCTTGTCGAAGTCGAAGCTCATATGGCGGGTAATGGCGCCGTACTGGGTGTGATCAAAACCGAGCTCGTAGACCAGTACGTTGAACATGGCGACTTCGGTGTAGCTGACATAGTGCGTGTTGTTGAGGTGTCCGTAGAGATCGAAATCGCTGAGACGAGGCTGAATATCGACTTGAAAAAGGTACATCAAACTGGCTCCCAATGCCGTTGAAAAGTTGACTACTGCGGTACGCGTGCGGAAATGCCAGGCATTACCAGCGGCGCGTATCAAGCTCAAAGGGAGTTACTCTGCGGGTGGCAGAGTTGGAGGATGCGAAGTGCGGTTCCTATCCCTATGCACCTCCAGCGAGGCTGGAGTTGCAATCTTTCCTTTGACTATGAGCTCACCCGTTAGCGGGTCAAGCAGTGTTCCCTGGTCCGTCCGTGAAGCGGTGCCATTATACAAAGATCAGAAAATCATCAAAGGCCAATCCAGACATAAACGCCTGTTTTAGTGACAAACTTGCCCGAATCGTGAAAGTGATCACTAACTTTTGGTGTTTTTGTGCACGAGCAAGATCAGGCTGCTCAGGCAGCGCCGCTGACTGTTTTCACCGGCTCCAGCTGATCGCTTCCTGATGATTGACCAAGCCTCCGAACCTGCTTGAAGGTTTGAAAGCAGTGCCTACGAAGTTTTAAGATGCTCGCCCCAGACCGGACCGAAACCCGTGACTAATCCGCTCACCGAGATTTACCGAGACTCATGGATATTGGCGGTACATAAGCCGGCAGGCCTGCTGGTGCATCGCAGTCCCATCGACCGTCATGAAACCGAATTTGCTCTGCAGTACGCGCGGGCGATGAATGGCGGCGAGCATGTGTACCCGGTGCATCGGCTGGACCGACCCACCTCCGGTGTGCTGGTGTTTGCCCGCGATCCTCAAACCGCCAGCGTGCTGGGTAAGGCGATGATGGCGGGCGAGGTGAGCAAAACCTATCTGGCCTTGGTGCGCGGTTGGGCGCCGGAGCAGGGCTTGATCGACCACCCCTTGCGGGAGGAGCCGGAAGACCGCCGACGCAAGGATGAGCCGCAACCGGTGCGCGAGGCCCGGACCCGCTACCGCCGTTTGGCGACCACGGAAATTCCGGTGGAAATCGAAGGTCACCCCACCAGCCGCTACAGCCTGGTCGAGCTGTCGCCGGAAACCGGCCGGAAGCATCAGCTGCGCCGCCATATGAAGCACATCAGCCATCCGATCATTGGCGATGCCAACCATGGGCGCGGGCGCCACAATCGCTATTTTGCGGAACGGTTCGGGCAGGGGCGGCTCATGCTGGCGGCAACGGCCATGCGTTTTCTGCACCCGGTCACGGGTGAGCCGCTGCACCTGAAGGCAGAGCCGGAGGCGAGTTTTCTGCAGGTGTTATCGATATTCGGTGATGACTCGCTGCGCTCGATGTGGTGAAGTGCGCGACGAATTATGGCGAAGCGCCCGACCAATAAAAGACCGTCCGGCGATGCAGGAAAACTCAATCATGCGTCGGGGGTAAAGCAGTCGTTTCCAGGGAAGTAGAAGGATCAAGATGTCATCGTTTACGGCGGTTTTGCCGATCCTGCTGATCGCGGTTCTGGGGTATTTGTCCGCCCGTAAGGTGTGGATCAGCGAGCAGGAAACGGCGGCGGTTACCAAGTTCGCCTTCACCTTTGCCATTCCCGTGCTGCTGTTTTCCAGTACCGCCCGCTCGGAGCTGCCGGGCACGATTGAATGGGCGTTCCTGCTGTCGTTCTACGGTCCGGTGGTGCTGGTGTTTCTGGCGGCGATCCTCGCCGGCCATTCGCTATTTAGGGATGACCAAAAGACCCAGAGTGTCTTTGGCGTCACTGCAACCTATTCCAACACCACCATCCTGGGCATTCCCATTTGTCTGCAACTGCTAGGCGAAGAATCTCTGGTTCCTTTGTTCCTGATCTTATACGTGCAGAACATTTTCATTTTCACGCTGGGTGTACTGGCGGCGGAGCGGGAGAGTCTGACGCTGGCCGGGTTCTTCCGTTACCTGGCGAAAGCCTCTGAACAGTTCATCAAAAGTCCGATTCTGCTGAGTGTGGCGCTGGGCCTTCTGTTCAACCTGCTGAACATCCGGTTGTGGCCAGTGCTCGACGAAGCACTGCTGTTGTTTTCCAAGTCGGCGATACCCGTCGCCCTGTTTGTCATGGGGGCTTCTTTGAGTCGCTTCCGGCTCTCCAGTGGGTTAGCCGGCATCTGGATTGCGGTTTTGCTGAAAAGCCTGGTGCTGCCGGCGCTGGTTTATCTCGCGGCCTTCCATCTCTTCAACGTCGATTTTCTGTGGGCGGCAACCGCGACCCTGGCGGCAGCCATGCCCATCGGCATCAGCGCCTATGTGTTTTCCCAGAAGTACAACGTTTGGACACAGCAGGCGGCGTCCTGCATTTTTGTGTCGACCTTGC
>JAEZAA010000262.1 GCA_023430625.1 Pseudomonadota bacterium | reverse complement strand
ATAAGTAAAAGTAAGACACTACCGATTTTTTTCTGCATGATTGAAGTTCGCGATAGAGGGGGGCACAAATAAGGCATTGGATGTCTTCCTGAGTAGAAAAATCCTATGCGCATAGCATGCTCAGGGCATGTCGTGGCACATAAAACCTGACAGGCTGTTGAAGTATAGCTAAGTAGAGAAACCCTCATCTGTCAAAGCTTGTAAATTGTGGTTCGCGAAGGGTTGCAGTTGGTTGGGGAATTACCTATCAAATATGTACTTCTGCACCAGAAGAGCTCTATTCAGCTAGTAAATGCAGACTATATTTACGTGGGCGTTAAGTGGAAGTTTCCAAAAACCGTTTGGGGAATATAAGAGAGACTAAATGAGCCCGTCGTCAGGCGGATTGTTTGCGGCTGCTCGTGGTTACCCTTCCGCACCCGTAGATAAGCAAAAGGGACGGCCCCCAGGACCATCCCTTTCTAACCAGACCATTGCGGTCTAGGGGTACTCCGCCACGATGATCATCGGGCTGTCATTGAGCCCACGCCAGAGGCGCCAACTGGAGCGCCATCCTCTGTCCCCGAAACAGTAAACCGGAAGTTCGCAGACGGGATCGAGATCTCGGACAAGTTGAGCGTCCAATTGTATCTGTTCCCTTCACTGCCCATTTCTGTAAAGACCAAGATGCCATCTGCGGCGACCCGCCATTCAATGTCATTGATGTCGTTTGAGTCGAAGTCATTGTCCGGGTTAGGAGCGAATTTGATCGAGCCCGAGCCGTCCGCGTTGAAGGTCAGGCGTTCGGTGTCGCTGTCTGCCGTGGTGACATCGAACGTGCGGCCAATCACAAACGCCTGGGTCAGGGAAGAGGTCCACTGGTTGTAGATCGAGCTCAGGAGCGCCTCATTGGTGGACGCCAAGTGCAGTGAATCGGAAACAATGTCCGCGCCCTGCGCCAGAAATCCTTCATAACGCAGCATCAGGTCGCCCGCCGACCGGAATGTCAGGTAGTACTGTTCATCCGGGACAACAAATCCAGTGAGCCTCGTTGCATTGGCGTGAATGCCCGAAGCACTGTACTTTTCATGCTCGGAGAGCGGAAGGATATCCCAGGCTGCTTGTGAATTTCCGTGCTTGTTCAGCATGATCCCGTGGCTCAGATCGTGGCCATCAACGGTTGCCGTGGCGGAGTAACGTTCCGTAGAAAAGCCAGGGGTGATGTTGTCTGGGATACGCGAATCGTCTTTGATCGCGAAGTATGTGTCCATGTGCTGGGTGATGACGAAGTCTTCCAGATAGTCAAGGTTGGATCTGGAGTCCAGCCACACCAATGCGCCACTTTCGCTGATAACCAGGGCAGTCTGGACGAGTTCGCCACCGATGTCAGATTCGTCCTGATACACCATCGTATAGGCGCCGTCCAATTTCATTAGCTCGGATCTGACTTGACCCTTGTCATTGATTTCGTAGCCAAGAACACAGTCGAATTCGACCGGGAGATCCGTTGACGGGATGTTCACGGTGACCGCCTGGCCCTTAACACAGACCCGATTGTCGAGGGTATATTGCAAGTGCCCCTGGGTCTGGATGCCACTGTTTTCAATGCGGAAATAGGACCAGGTTGGGACTGAGGTTAGATACTCGCGGGAAAGCCGCAATCCGGCCGTACCCTCATTGGAAATGCTTCCATCATCTTGATAGTCAAGTTGCAGGTCATCCGCATCCTTTCCTTCGGAAACTTGGTCGTCGATGAAATCCGAAACGGCCGGCAGGCTTTCTTTAATCGTAACGAGGGGGGTGGCTTCTTTTAGTTCGTTGACGATATATCGAGCCGCGGCATGAGCCTTTTTGGCTTCGGCCTCATTGCTGGCTTTTGCTGCGATGTAGTCACCGGTAATCAGGCTGACATTGACGCCCAGGGTCGTGGCAATCTGCTCCAGGGTGGAGTTGGTCAGATTCGCCAGGTGAGTAAAGGGGGTGACGACTTCGGAGCCGCCCGTGGCGCTCAATTCAAATGAAGTCGTGAGCAAACCGGAATCCAGATCGATGGTTTTGTTGGCGATAGCCTTGGCCACCAACGGCGCCCCCTCAAAGCTCTCGGGAATTCCGAGCATGCCGCGGGTGTCTGTTTCGCCAATCAGCGGCTCTCCACTGTCGACTGTCCCATTGCCATTGGTATCAGCATAGACTTCGGCGCCGACAAGATAACCATCAATGACCTTAACAAATCCAACCAGAACGACTTCGCCGCGATCATCGTCCCGTTCTTTCGGCGGCTTTCTGTCATCGTCGCGTTCGCTTTGGGACGACTTGTCATCGCCACTACTTCCGCCGCCGCAGGCACCAAGTAACAGGGAGATAGCGAGCGCCAAGGGCGCCTGTGGAAATCGCAACTTCATAGGTTTGGTCTCGTGAATAGCCAAGAGGGAGAAGGGCGCAGATTGTAACCAGTTGTCCTGCTCAGTACATACCCAATTTGGTAGAAAGGTGGCGGCTAAAAAATGAACTTTGTCACGATTCTTGGAAGGTTAATAATTGAGCTCGCAGGGAGTGTATGGTGATATCAGCCAATCACTCTAAAACTAAAATGCGCCATTCAGCCTGACGGACGTTCGGTTCTCTATGACATTCAAACTCCTCACCTACAACGTCCAGGACCTGTTCCTGCAACCGGCCTATCCCCTGAAGCCGGAATATCTGCACGAGCTGAGCGATGAGCACTGGGCGTTGCTGGGGGAGGCGGACCAGGCGCTGAAGCCACTCAGCAAGCTCAAGGCGATTGCCGAGATCATCCGCCATGAAGACGCGGACTGCGTGTGCCTCTGCGAGGTGGGTGGACTGGTTGCGTTGCGTAACTTCGCCGAACATTTCCTGGCGGATGCCTATTCACCGTATCTGGTTGCCGGCAACTCCGACCGGGGTATCGAGAACGGGTTTTTGGTGAAGAAAAGCCTGCCGTTTACCGCCACCCTGACCAGCCACCGGGATTGGCCGGTGCATTTTAAATACCTGCACGAGGAAGAGCCGGAGGCCTATTCGGTGACGGCGCTGATTGCGGAGAACTTCAATCTGGAAACGCCGGAGACCCGCAAGCTCTCCCGTGACATGCCGATGCTGGATTTGTACGACCAGCAGGGCCGGAATCTGCTCACGGTGATGCTGGTGCACCTCAAGTCAGGCTTTGATCCCAATGGCTTCGATCCCCGTGGACAAACGCGTAGAGCGGCGGAGGTGCGGGCATTGGTCGGCATTTACCAAACGTTGCGGGCAGAAAAGGGGGAGGATCATCCGTTGATCGTGACGGGCGACTTCAACGGCAATGCCTCCCGGGACGACACGGCCGCCGAGTTCCTGCCGCTCTATGAGTCGACCGACCTGGAGGACGCGCTGCTTCTGGCTGGCATCCCGCGCTACGAGCGCCACACCCACATGACCTTTTACGGCCGCAAAGCCTCCGCCGGCCAACTCGACTACATCTTCCTCAACCAAAGCCTGCACGCGCGCCTGGTGCCGGGAGGCACCTATGTGTACCGCTATGTCTTTGCCGAAGACGGCCAGGAAATGATGGAGCCATTTTCGTTTCGGGACCGGGCACTGCTGCCGTCCGATCATTATCCGGTGGTTTGTACTCTCGATCTGCCTGGCGCCTGAGCCAGCGTCAGCATCAGAAATTAAACCCGGAGAGATAACCTTCCAGTCGCAGCAGCTTTTCCTTGATATCCAACCCACCCGCATACCCCGTCAAGGTCCCATTGCTACCAATCACCCGATGGCAGGGCACCACCACTGCCACCGGATTGGCGCCGTTGGCCGCTCCCACGGCGCGTACCGCCTGGGGCCGGCCGATGCGTTGGGCGATGTCGCGGTAGGTCGCCACTTGGCCGTAGGGAATATCCCGCAGGGCTTGCCACACCTGCTGTTGGAATTCGGTGCCATGGGGCGCGACGGGGAAACTGAAATCCTGTAATTCGCCCGCGAAATAAGCCAGCAGTTCCTCCCTGGCGCTGGCAAGCAGTGTGGGATCGCGACGCCAGGCGGGGTCGATGGGGTGAGGGCAGGTGCTGTCCTGAAAGTTCAGGATCTGGATAGTGTCGCCATCGCCGACGATCAGGATCTCGCCGAAGGAGCTGGGGAAAAGGTCGTAATACATGGTGATCCTCCTAAGTTGAGTCCTTGCTGGACGCACTGAGTCCCTGCCAAAGGTATATCGCTGCATAAGCCCGCCAGGGCCGCCAGGCTTCGGCACGGGCCTTGGCTTCTTTCGGTTTGTCAGTGCCGAGTGCTTTCAACAATCCCAGGTCGGCGCTGGGAAAGGCGTCGGGTTCGCTCAGGGCGCGCAGGGCGATGTAATGGGCGGTCCAGTCACCGATGCCGGGCAGGGCGCAGAGTTCGGCGATGAAGGTATCCAGGTCGCGGCCGACCCGTAAGCTCACGTCGCCAGCGGCGACCGCGCGCGACAGGTTCTTGATGGTGTCGATCCGTTTGCCGGTCAGGCCGATGCGGCTGAAATCCGCCTCCGCCAAAACCTCCGGGCGGGGGAACAGCCACTGCAGGCCCTCTGGTCCTTGCACCGGTGTACCCAGGGTTGAGGCAATGCGCCCGGCGAAGGTGGTGGCGGCCTTGACCGAGATCTGCTGGCCGAGAATGGCGCGCACCATGTACTCGAACGGATCCCAGGCACCGGGCAGGCGCAGGCCCGGATAGGCCTCCAGCCGTTGCTTGAGGAGCGGGGCGCGGGCCAGGTCCTGGTAGATGGCGTCCAGGTTGGCGTTGAGGTCGAACATGCGGCGGATGCGTTCCACGATGGGCATCAGCTGGCCGGGATCGGGAAAAGCGACCGTCAGTTTCAGCGCATCCTGGTCCGCCACCGCTTCCACCCGCAGCCAACCGCTGTGCGCACCCAGGGCGATGGTGCGGCTGTAGCTCTGGTCATCGACCCGCTCCACGCCGGGAATTGCCCGCATCCGGTAAAAGCCCAGCATGGCCGGCCAGTTCAAAGGTGGGCGATAGGGCAGCAGCAGACTGAGTTGGTCGGATGATGCCTCACTCTGGGAGCGCCGCAGTTCGCTCGGTGTCCGGCCATAGGCCTGGCGAAAGGCATCGTTAAAACGGCGGATGCTGTTAAAGCCTGCGGCCAGGGCCACATCCGTGAGGTTCATGCGGGTCTCGTGCAGCAGTTTTTTGGCGAACAGCAGGCGCTGCATGTCGGCCACGGCCTTGGGCGAGGCGCCGACCGCAGCCTGAAACAGGCGGCGCAATTGCCGCTCGCCCAGTCCCATCAGATCGGCCAGGTCTGCCAAGGGGTGATGGTTGAGATAGCCCTCCTGAATCAGCGCATGGGCGCGCGCCACAACGGCCTCGCTGCCTTGCCACAGCGGGCTGCCGGGCGCCGCTTCCGGCCGGCAGCGCAGACAGGGCCGAAAGCCGGCCTCGCCCGCGGCTGCGGCACTGGCGTAGTAGCGCACGTTGTCGGGCTTGGGCGTGGGTGCGGGGCAAATGGGACGACAGAAGATGCCGGTGGTCAGCACGGCGGTGAAAAACCGGCCGTCGAACCGGGGATCTCGTGCCAGTCGCGCTCGCTCGCAGGTTTGCCAGTCCAGTGT
>JAEZAA010000241.1 GCA_023430625.1 Pseudomonadota bacterium | reverse complement strand
GCATGGGGCTGGATCTGCAAGCGCGCCTGGGTGCGCGTATTCGGGTGGAAGCCGGTTGGGAGCGCGCGCTGGAGGCTGTGTTGGGTGAACACCTGCAGGCCTTGCAGGTTGAGTCTTTGAGTAGCCTGAATTTGGAGACAGCGGCTGGCACCAAAGGTCTGGCGGTGCAACTGATGGAACCGGCGCCGGTGGCACAGACTGCAGGCGGCCGCCCGAATCTGGCGTCGATTGTCAGCGGCGGTGTCCAGCCCGGCGTGGTTCTGGATTCGGTCCTGTTGGCGGAAACCCTGGAAGAAGCTCTGGCCCAGCGTCCGGAGTTGGCGCCGGGACAGACCATCGTCACGCGCGAGGGAGATTGGCTCGGGCGTCACTGGGTGCGGATCGGGCGCCTGTCCCAGGATGGCGGCGTGTTGGAGCGGCAGGCGGAACTGCAGCAGATCAACGTGCGTATCGAGGCGACCCAGCAACAGATCCTGGATCTTCAGGAAAATCTCGCACGCAAACAGGAGCTGATTCGCCAGCACGAGCAGCAGGGCGAGGAGTTACAGCGCCGGCTTGGCCAGTTGGGCCATGAGCGCTCGGAGCTGAAGTCCAGGCTCAGTGCCCGCAAGGCGCGCCAGGAGCAGTTACAGGTACGCATCACCCGCATCGCGCAGGACATGGCGGAACAGGTCCGGCATCGGGAACAGGAAGAAGCGGTACTGGCGGAGACCCGCACCCGCTGGCAACAGGCTATGGCGGAAATGGACCGCAACGTGGATCAGCGTGAATCCCTGTTGAGCCGTCGAGATCAGCTGCGGGCTGATCTTGACCGGTACCGGGCGCAGGCGCGTCAGGCGCGCGATCAGGCGCACCAGTTGCAGCTGCGGGTACAGGCCCTGAAGGCCCAGCAGCAGGCAACCCGCACGGCACTGGAGCGCTTGCAGCTTCAGCACGAGCGGCTGCTGGAGCGGCGCCAGGCGCTGGAAGAGATGAAGGAAACCAGCCAGGAGCCCGTTGAGGAAGTCCGCCTGCAACTGGAAGAGCTGCTGGATCGCCGGCTGATGGAAGAGCAGGCCGTGGTGGAAGCGCGCGAGGCCGTCGAGGCAATCGATCAGGCACTGCGCGAGCAGGACCAGCAGCGCCAGCGCGCCGACCGTGCCGTTCAGGAACAGAACCTGCGCCTGCAAGAACTGCGGATGGCGCTGCAGGCGGCGGAAATCCGACGCAATACCCTCGATGAGCAAGTCCAGCAGGACAACTTCGTGTTGGAAGAGGTGCTCCGGCTGTTGCCAGAGGACGCCTCCGAGGCGGCTTGGGAGGAGGACCTGACCCGGATCGGCCAGCGCGTGCAGCGCCTGGGGCCGATCAACCTGGCTGCCATTGAAGAATACAAGGCGCAGTCCGAGCGCAAGACCTACCTGGATGCCCAGAACGACGATCTGGTGGAGGCCCTGCAAACCCTGGAGGATGCCATTCGCAAGATCGACCGGGAGACCCGCAGCCGCTTCAAGGAAACCTTCGACCAGGTCAATTCTGGCTTGCAGGAGCTGTTTCCCAAGGTGTTCGGCGGCGGTACTGCGTACCTGGAATTAACCGGGGAGGATCTGCTGGACACGGGGGTCGCCATCATGGCGCGGCCACCCGGCAAGAAGAACAGCACCATTCATCTATTGTCCGGCGGCGAGAAGGCCCTGACCGCCATTGCGCTGATCTTCTCGATCTTCCGCCTGAATCCGGCGCCGTTCTGTATGCTCGACGAGGTCGATGCGCCCCTGGATGATGCCAACGTAGGGCGTTACGCACGTATGGTGAAGGAGATGTCCGGGCAGGTTCAGTTCATCTACATCACCCACAACAAAATCGCCATGGAAAAAGCGGAGCACCTGATGGGGGTGACCATGCATGAGCCTGGAGTCTCGCGTCTGGTCTCTGTGGATGTGGAGGAGGCGGCCGCCATGGCCGCGTTGTAATCCGATCTGAGATTGATATGATGTACGGCGGTCCAGTGGCGCTGTCCGGCCAATGGAATCTCCCGTTTCTGCATTCCCGTACTGGGACAATCAAGGACGTTGTAACTGTAAATCGGGCCAAGTATTCCAGTCACGAGCCGGTCTCGCCGGCCCCGCGGGATGCTGATCTGTCCCTGAAGCATGATCGTTACCTGAGGAATGATTATTGATGGACATGAGTTTGCGTGAGTGGCTGATTCTCATTGGCGCGGTGATTCTGATCGGCATTCTGCTCGATGGCTACCGGCGCATGCTGCGGGCGAAAAAGGATTCCCTGGAGATCAGTCAGCGCATGGGCGGCACCTATGACAGCACGCCGCTGGAAGAAGACTTCAATCCGGAGCTGCCCGTGGGGCGGGCACGTGTGGTCAAGCGTGACGACGATGTTTCCGACCTGACCCAGGCATCGGGCAGCGAGGAAGCCGATCTGCGAGGCGAGCGCGAAGAGCCTGATTTCGGTTGGGATGACGACGATCTGGTGGCGGTACGGGAGCAGGTTTCCGGCACGAGTGCCACGACAGCCAGTCCGCAAATGGATCCGCAAGGCGCACCCCGCTTCCCCGAGGCGGTGATCGTTACGGAAGAGGCAGCGCAGCAGGATACGGCGGCTAAAGTCGTAGCCGAGCCCCGCGAAACGGTTCGTCCGCCTAAGACGGAACCGGTTGCCCCCCCGACGACGGTGTCAAGCGGCGCTGCATCCAATGGCGGTCGTTTGGTTCAGCGGCGCAATAAGGTGGAACCGAATCCGAAGGGCACCGGTCCCAAGCCGCCGCAAGAAATCATCATCATCAATGTGCTGAGCCGCGACGAAGAGGGCTTCAATGGCCTTCAACTGCGCCGCCTGATCGAGGCATGTGGGCTTGAGTATGGCGAAATGTCCGTGTTCAACCGGCATGAGCACGGTTTTGGCCAAGGTCCGGTTCAATTCGGCATGGCCAATCTGATTGATCCAGGCACCTTTGATCTGGCCGCCATGGATGAAAGCCGCTTTCCCGGCGTTTGTTTCTTTTTGACCCTGCCAGGGCCGGAAGACACCATGAAAGCCTTTGAGTACATGCTGGAAACGGCCCAGTGCGTGGTCCGCAATCTCCATGGGGAGATGAAGGATGAGCGGCGCAGCGTCTTCACGCAACAGACCATCGAGCATTGCCGCCAGCGGGTGCGCGAGTTCGAGCGTCGGCAGCAGCTGGCGGCACGGGTCTGAGGCGAGGGCAACGGGATTCATGGCAGTGACGACTCCTGAAGTAGCGGACCAACAGGTTCGCGACGAAATAGAAAGCCTGCGTCAGCAACTGAACGAACATAACTATCGCTATTACGTACTGGATGATCCGTCGGTTCCCGATGCGGAATACGACCGGCTCATGGGTCGCCTGCGGGAGCTGGAAAGTCTCCATCCGCAACTGATTACCCCCCAATCGCCCACGCAACGGGTCGGCAGCGCGCCCCAAAGCGCCTTCGCAACCGTGGTGCACGAAGTGCCCATGCTGTCGCTCGACAATGCCTTTACGCCGGAAGATCTGCGCGATTTCGATCGCCGGGTGCGCGAGCGGCTGGGCGATCTGCTGCTGCAAACCGACCTGCTGGATCCCCCTGCCGTCGAATACACCTGTGAGCCGAAGCTCGATGGCATCGCCGTCAGCCTGATGTATGAAAACGGGCAACTAGTGCGTGGTGCAACGCGGGGTGACGGTTTCAGCGGCGAGGACATCACCGAAAACGTCAGGACCGTTCCCAGTATCCCGCTACGGCTGCGCGGCGAAGGCTGGCCGTCGGTGCTTGAGGTGCGCGGCGAGATCTACATGCCCAAGGCCAGTTTCGAGAAGCTGAATGCCAGGGCGCGGGAACAGGGCGAGCGCACCTTCGTCAATCCCCGCAATGCCGCCGCCGGCAGTTTGCGCCAGCTCGACCCGCGGGTCACGGCGAGTCGCGCCCTGGAAATGTGCTGCTATGGCGTCGGCCGGGTGGATGGCGTGCAATTCAGCCGCCATTCCGAGGTGCTGGAGCGCCTGAATCAATGGGGGCTGCGGATCAACCGTGAATCACGGGTGGTGAAGGGGGTTGAGGCCTGCCTGGATTATTACCAGGATCTGGGCGCGCGCCGTAACAGCTTGCCCTATGAAATCGACGGTATTGTCTTCAAGGTCAATGAGCTGGCGTTGCAGCGCGAGCTGGGCTTTGTCTCCCGGGCACCACGCTGGGCAATCGCCCACAAGTTTCCGGCTCAGGAAGAAATGACCCAGGTGCTGGATGTGGAGTTTCAGGTCGGGCGCACCGGCGCCGTCACGCCCGTGGCACGTTTGCAGCCGGTCTTTGTGGGGGGCGTCACCGTAAGCAATGCGACCTTGCACAACATGGACGAGATCCGCCGCCTCGACTTGCATCAGGGCGACTGGGTCATCATCCGCCGCGCAGGCGATGTGATTCCGCAGGTGGTGCGGGTTCTGGCTGAACGCCGCCCGGATGATGCGCGTTCGATTTCCTTGCCCCAGTATTGCCCGGTGTGCGGCTCGGATGTGATGCAGGCTGAAGGCGAGGCGGTAGCCCGGTGTTCCGGTGGGTTGGTGTGCGCCGCCCAGCAAAAAGAGGCCATCAAGCATTTTGCATCCCGTCGTGCCATGGACATCGACGGCCTTGGCGACAAGCTGGTGGATGCCTTGGTCGATCGGGGGCTGATTGCCAATGTTGCCGACCTGTATCGCCTGGAGGCGGCGACGGTTGCTTCGCTGGAGCGGATGGGTGACAAGTCGGCGGATAACCTCATCCGTGCCATCGACAAGTCCCGTTCAACGGAACTGCAGCGCTTTATCTATGCCCTTGGTATCCGGGAAGTCGGCGAGGCGACGGCACGCACCCTGGCGCAGCACTTCGGCAGTCTGGAAGCCTTGATGGCCGCCTCGGAGGAGAGTTTGCAGCAAGTGCCCGACGTGGGTCCGATTGTTGCCAATCATCTGTACACCTTCTTCCAGCAGGCCGATAACCTCGACACTATCGCGCAGCTGCGAGAGTTGGGCGTTCATTGGCAGGATGTCACGAGCCGGGCCCAGAGTGACCTGTTGGCCGGTAAAACCTTCGTCATCACCGGCACGCTGAGCCAGATGACCCGTGAAGAAGCCAAAGCGGCGCTGCAGGCGCTGGGTGCCAAGGTGGCCGGATCCGTGTCCGCCAAGACGAGCTATCTGGTCGCTGGCGAAAACGCCGGATCCAAGCTGACCAACGCCCAGCAACTGGGTGTGCCGGTCCTCGACGAGGACGCCCTGCAGCAACTGCTCGCCACGGGCACTCTGCCAAGCTGAAAGCCGGCTTATCAACCTTTAAATCCTGTTCACTCTGGCCCAGGTGTGCGTCTACGAAAGTCCAAGCTCGTAAGATGTCGCCTGGCCGTGCCCGTCTGACAGCTACCACAGCGCTTCTGGCAGGCAATTGGTGGCGATCGAAGCTGGTTTCTGTGAATGGCTTCCAGTTCGCAAACCGGAATTCCACTAAGATCTCCCGATTGTGATCAAAGCATTAAGGTCGAGTATGAGTTTCATCGCTAAGTTCATGGACGCGCGCCGAATTTCCCTCAGCCTGTTTGTCCCTCTGCTGGTGCTCGCCGGTTGTTCCAACAAGGCATCCGAGGAAGAAATCCGGATCCTGGGTACGCCGCCGGGTGAGGCCTATCTGGGTGTGGAGTATATCTATGACCTGGGTGTTGATGGTGGCGATGGTATTCCAACCTATAGCCTGAGCAATGCGCCACGTTGGCTAGCCATTGAGCCGGTATCCAATGCCGCGCGTAAAGGTGTCATCCTGCGTGGTATCCCGGGTGTCACCGGAGGCGGTGCGGGTGAATCCGACTTGGGTGGCCACGACGGCAACATCGTCCTGGTCGCCAATGATGGTGGGGCGACCGCCCGTAAGGAATTTCAGATCACGGTCGTCGGCAATGCACTGACGGTCGGCTCGGTCAGTATCGCCGAAGGCGAGGACCAGGAAGTACCCAAGGATGACAACGGCGTGGAGCGCTCGTGCATTGTGCGCCAGTCTACGGCGCCGGGTGTCTACGTTCCCATCAGCCTGGCGCGGCCGTCCGTGACCCGGATTGTTGCCCGTTTCAAAACCGAGCCCGGTACGCTGGGCGGCAATTCCGCTCAGAACGCCGAGGCCGAAATAGACTATCTCTCACATGCCGGAACGGTCACCTTCGAACCTGGTGAGACGCTGTGCTATGTCAAAGTCGCCATCATTGATGATCACATCGCCGAGGACTCCCAGTCCTTCGGCGTCGTTGTGGACAAGATCGAACAAGGCTTGGCGGAGCTTGGCACCGGCGGTACCAGAGCGGCGGTAACCATCCTGGACAATGAACCGATTGTGAGCTTCGACCGAGCAACGGCTGTCGTCACCGAGGGGAATGAAATCACGATCACGGCCAAGCTGGACCGGATGCCAGTGGTTCCGGTAACGGCAGAGTTTGAGGTCGTCACCGAGGATGCGCCTGCGAGTATCCTCTCCACGGCGAGTTCTGATGATTTTGTCATTACGCCGGGAGCGCCCTACCAGATTGTCTTCGATCCCGAATCCGAAACGCCGGACACTCAGACCATCACGATCCAAGCGACCCGCAACAATGACCGAGACTCGATTCAGGACGAGTTCCTGACCCTGCGCTGGAAGCGAACAGAAACCTCCCGTGAAGGCACAGATCTACTGAAAGTCTTTATTAACCAGTGGACGGAAGCGCGTACCGTCGATCTCGGCAGTAATGCTGCAGTGAAGGAAATGCTGACGGATGAGGCTTCGCGTTTGTACGTTGCGTACTCCCGTGCTCATCCGGATACACCCGGGATCACCGTGAGTGAAGTGGCCATTTACGACCGCTTTGGTAGCGCCACTCCGACGATCATACCTTTTGGCAGCCGGGGCGGCAGCGCCTACAGCCATGTCATCTCGGACATTTATCTCCTCGAGAACCAGAAAAGTGGCAGCAATGAGTTCCAGTACCTCTACATGACCGGTGCCACGACAGGAAATACCGACAGTCCCGGTGCTGGCGGGACGGATGTGCTGGTCGAGGTATGGCGCCAGGATAACCGTGATCTGCCATTCCGCTATCTGTGGAGCGCACAGTATGGAACACCCTATGACGACATTCCCCATGCGCTGTACGTTCAGAATGGCGGTACCCATGTGTCGGTGGTGGGAGAGACTCAGGGCAACCTGAGTGGCGGTCCCAGTGCTGGACCGTCAGACGCATTGCTGGTGATTTTTGATGGCAGGGAAGGCAATGAAGGTAAGCGACTGGTCGAGCGTATCTTCGGCTCCGAAGGGCGCGACGTTTTTCTGGATGCCACGGGAACCGGAGATCAGCAGCTTATCGCAACCGGGTATAGCGACGGTGAGTTCGAGGAAGTAATCCTTGGTGGCAAGGACGCGATTGTCGGGTCCTATAACGATGACGGTCAGCTTCGCCGCCTGAATCAGTTCGGTAACGACTTGGATAACGTTTCCAGTACTGCAGCCATGGTGGGCACTGATATTGTCCTGGCCGGCTATACCGAGGGCGCTTTAGTTCGTGATGTGGCTGCGGGTGGCGAGGATGCTTGGGTTGCGTACATGGGCAATGCATCAGCTGTCGATTTCTTCCATCAATTTGGCACCGTGGGTGATGATCGTGTGCTGGATATCGTCACGGATCAGGAAGGGAATATATTCTTCACAGGCTACGTGGGCGCGGAGTTGGATTCGGATCGTCCTCATCGGGGCGGACGCGATGCCATGCTCGGGCGATTGGCGTGGGCGGTTCCTCCGCCAGAGCCAGGGGAAGAGGATCGGGAACGGGACGAAGAGCTGACTGAAGTTTGGCTCACCAACCTGCTTGATAACGGCCCCAGCGACGAGCAGGGTTCCGAGCTGGTTGTGACCTCCAGCGAGAAGTTGATGCTTCTGAAAGAAATCCATGAAGCGGGCAATACTAAGATCGACATTCGCCCGTACAACAAGGCGGGTGAGTCGTTGTTGTATCAACCGAAACCGGATGATGGCACGTCGCCTTAAGGCGAACCCATTGACTCGGAAGCGCCGGAGCATTGCTCCGGCGTTTTTCGTTTAGGGCTATCTCGTTTAGGGTTATCTCGTTTAAGGCTAACCCCAGCTATCCACCCGTTGCTCGGGCAGCAGCGCCTTGAGCAGGTCTCGCTGTGTGAGAATTCCGCGAACCTGCTCGGCGTCGGTGATGACCACTGCATCCAATCCCTGCTCCAGCATCAGATAGGCGAGGGTGGTAACTGGCGTGTCCGGCGACGCCGCAGTGAACACGGTGCCATCCGCCAGATTGGTCGGTTCTGTGGAATCTACAGGCTCATCGGGATAGGCCAGCAGGTTACGCTCCGCGAGAATCCCCACGACTTGCTGGCGGTTATCAACCAGAATCAGGTGATGAATGCCATGTGCCTGCAGCGCCTTGCGTGCATCCCGCCAATTGGCATTGGCAGGCAGGGTAATCAGGCTGCGGGTCATGATGTCGTGGGCCTTCAGGCCATTGGAGTCGCTGCTGCCGATGGATGACCCGGCATGATAGTGCTCCTGGTGACTGCTGCTATGCGGTTGTGCGAAGTGAGGTTCCGCCCGCAGAGGGGTGACGGCTGCGATCGGCGACAGTCGGCTGATCAACCGTCGGGTCAGGTCCACGGACAGGGGGGTAACGATGCGGGCATTCGGATCGTAAATGAACAATCCCATGACAGCGTCCTCGACTAGTCAGCTGCCCGGTGATCAGGGCGCGCCGACGGATAAGTTCAGCGCGCTGGCCGGGCCGTTTGCCGCAACCGTTTGAGCAGGAAGCGCCCAGGCGTGATGACGCGCAGCAGTTCGGTTTCCAGGCACAAGGGCTGGCCGGTAATAAGATCGGCCAGTACTTCGCCTGCTAAGGCGCTGGTCGCAAGCCCCTTGGAACCATGGCCGACCGTGGCATAAAGTCCTGGCCAGTTTGTCAGTGTCTGCTCTGAATATAGTCCATCCGGGGCAACGTCTGGGATGCCTGGATCCTGGGGGATTGGCCCGATGAGAGGAAGGTAGTCGGGACTTCCGCTACGGAAGCCCACCCGACCGCTCAGCTCCGCCAGGTCCGACGCCTGTAATCTGGGCGCCCACTCCGGTATGAGCCGACCCAGTTGCTGCAGATTCTCGAGGTGATCCTCGGGACTTACCTGCTGCTCGCTGTTGCCATGCTGAAAGGTGGCGCCGGTGCAGAGCATGCCTTGCAGGGGCGGCGCCACGTAGCCTTCGCCACAGACGACCGTCTTCAGATGCAGCTCAGCTGGCGCCTTGAAACGGGTGATCTGACCGCGGATGTTCTTGAGCGGCAGGCCTTGGGTGAGGCGGAACTCCTTGATGGCGGTTGCATTGGCCAGGACGACGACCGGCGCCTGATCCAGTACCCGGCCTTCGGTGTCCAGCAGCGTCCAGAGTTGGTTGTCGGCGTTAAAATGAAGGTCGGCGACAAGGCCGCGTCTTACCTCAACGCCAGCCATCTCCAGCAGCGCCTGGCAGAGGTTGCGCGGCTGGACCGCGCCGGAGCGGGGGAAATACAGGCCTGGCTGCGTCAGGTTGGCTCCCGCGAGCTGACTGGCTTCTTCGGCGGAAACCGCCTGCAGGATGTCGGACGGATAACGGTTGAGTTGGAGAAACTTCTGTTGGCGCGCCTGCTCCGCTGCTGAATCGGCTAATTGCAGCAGGCCGCAGGGTTGCCAGAAGGGTGTGGCGGCTGCCGCGCCGAGCTGCGAGTAAAGACGCTGGGCATAGAGCAGGCTGGCAAGTTGCAGGCGCGTCTGTGGTGAATACTCAACACCCAGCTTGGTGTAGAGAGCGCCCTGCGGATTGCCGGAGGCGCCTTGCCCAACACCTTGGTCGTCATAAATTCGCACAGACCAGCCGCGGCTGGTGAGGTTCCAGGCCGCGTGCGTGCCGGCCAGGCCTGCGCCGACGACGATGGCTTCGCGCGGCTGGTTCCGGGTGAGCTGGACGTCTGGTGCGCCGGTGTCTGGCATATGTCCGCGAAGCATTTCCCGCTTGCGACCGAAACCGGGAACCTTTTCCACCAAACACCCCTGTTCCTGCAGCCCCCGGCGAATGGCGCCGGCGCTGGAAAAGGTGGAGAAGGTTGTTCCGGGCCCGGAC
>JAEZAA010000240.1 GCA_023430625.1 Pseudomonadota bacterium | reverse complement strand
CTGGAAATCCATGCTCATCGGACCGAATGACACCCGGCGTGGGGGTGGGAACAGGGTTTACGACTGCAACCTGATGCCCCATCTTTTTCAAAGCTAGGCTTAGATTGTACACATGGGCAGCTATACCTCCGATATTCGGAAGGTAGTCGGATGTCAGCATGCAGATATTCATTTTTCTGCCTTCCTTCCGAACGTAACGGGCATCGGTCGCTTCCAGTCACGTTGGTAAAACTTGTTCGCACGGCGGTGTACCGCCTGCCAGAATGCTTGGTTTTCACGCAGCTCCTGACTTGGAGACCGGTTGCTGTAGTGAGCGACAAATCGCAGGTAATCGGTACGCGTTAAGGCGATATCGGCGGCAGAGAACAATAAGGCGCCAAGATCCTTGATCAGCCAGCGCTGTGGTACTTTGGCCCGTAGTTGAGCCCGGTGCAGATCCATCAGGTGGAGCTTGATGTTCTTGCTGTCCTGGTTTTGGGCGGTTTCCTGGTCAATGCGGAAGTGGCACAGATAAAAGTCGCGATGGTTGATGCCAGCACCATGCATTGCCCGGGCTATACGCGCGACTTCCTGTATGAGTGCACGCTTGAAGGCACTGGCTGGCTTCTGCTGTGGCCAGGTTGCAGTGACATCCTGCAACGTAGCAGCGTTCTCGATGGCTTCCGTGATCAGGAAAGACTCAGTGTACGCAGGGTTGAGACCGCGCACGCCAATTGCGGCGGGATTGGTGGTGGCGATCCCTAGTTGCTGTATGGCTTTGATCGCGCGGTACTCGTTGTAGGCGCTGGTAATCGGGAGCCTGAACTGGGTCAGTTCTTTCGTGATTTCCTTCCAGCCGATCCCCTGATGATATTTGACGAAGTAGTTGCGCTCACCAATCCGGGTTTTGAAGGTACGCCGACCCTCTTTGTTCCGGACCGTGTCTCCCTCTAGCGCCGCGACCGCTTCGAACGGGGCTGAGCTCAGCAGTGGCGTGAGCGAATCGTCTAGGATCAAAAGGGTCATTGAGTTGTGCTCCCCGAGGAGGATGTTCTTCAGGAACAGGTGTTTTCGCCGCGTTTATTTTGTGGTGCGCGTGGAGTCGGGAGTGCTGGAGAAACGGCCTTTAACGTTTCATTCTTGTGCATATTTTATGCGATTCTTGCCCTCGGGCTCGCTCTTGAAGCGGCGATGCATCCACAGGTACTGGTCTGGATGGCGACGGATCGCGTGCTCAATGCACTGGTTGGTCAGTGTTGCGTCGGCGATATCATCTCCGCTGGGGTAGTTCTTCAGCATGGGCTCAAAATAGATATCGTAGTGAAGGCCGTCGGCGCTGCGGAAGTGGCTGAACGGCACCACGGCGGCGCCAGTCTTCTCGGCCAGGCGAGCGGTTGCTGTGATGGTGGCGGCTGGCGTCCCGAAAAAGGGCGCGAACACGCTCTTTTTGCGCCCATAATCTTGATCCGACGCATACCAGACGACGCGATTGGCTTTCAGGCTTCGGATCAATCCCCGTAGATCGTCTCGATTTAAAACCGTGCCATAGAAGCGCTGACGGGAGCGCGTCATGATGGCGTTGAACAGCGGGTTGTCATGATTGCGCTGCATGACATCGGCTTCGGCAAACAGCGAATACAGGGCGCCGCCAAGATCCAGCGTGCTGTAGTGGCCGCCCAGGAGAATCACGCCTTTACCACGGCGTAGCGCTGCTTCCAGATTCTCGAACCCATGCACGTGGGTATATTGGCGGAAAATTTCCGGGCTGCGAAACCACACGGTCACCGCTTCCAGATATCCGATCGCGTTGGAGCGAAAAGTTTTCTTCACCAAGCGCGTTTGTTCTTCAGGGCTTAGCTCAGGAAAACAAATACGGATATTGGTTTCGGTGATGTGACGCCGTCTTTTCAGTGTGTAATAGGCCAGCGTGCCAGCCGCACTGCCTAGCCACAGCTTGGCGCGATGTGGCAGCCAGACAATGAGCCACAGCACCATCATGCCGAACCAGATGAGCCAGTAACGGGGGTGCCAGTATTGGGCGAGACTTAAAGACGACTTTTGTTTACTCACGACATTCTACGTACAGATAAGAAAACCGATATTCTAAAGGTTAATGGAGGCAGTCTCTATCACAACTTCGTTACCATGCCAGAACGCAGGTCTCTTGGGTCGGCTGCAGGCTGGTCGCGCTTTTCTACCGGTCAGCCAACGCGCGAGCGAGCGTGGCTAAAGGGAAAAATCTGAGAAATAGAGAGAGTGACGCTCCCTTAAGCGTTGTTCCAGCCGTTGCCAGTGGCGTTCGATTTTCAGTCGTCCAAGCCACGGAATGACATCCGCGAACTTCACGAGATTACGGTTGCCGATCCCGTCGATCAGAACCAGGAGTGCCTGGTTGTCCGTTGTTTGCAGCAGGATGTTGCGTGGATGCAAGTCGCAGGGAATGATGATCTCGCGCAGCATCTGCTGTTTTAGTGTTCTAAGCAGATTGTAAGCTTCCTTGGCTTGAATCTGATTGGCTTCCAATGCCTGCAGCAACGAGGGCGCGACGTCGCCATTTTTGTTGCGAATCAGGTCAAACACCAAGCCACGGCCCTTATTGGTTTCCGTCCAGCCATGGCATCGAGGAATGATCGCGGGACTTTTCTGCCGATTGAGAAACCGCTTGTAGTAGCGATACTCGATTTCGTTCTGTTTGGCAGGCTTCTTGAGAGGGGAGGCTTTTCCGTTATTTACCTTGATGCACAGGTTCGGATCATCGGGGTGCTGATAGCAATCCCGCTCGGTGCCACTGCCGATCAATAATGAATCCGTGAGGGTGACAAAATTCTGGCCGTGGTTCATGGTCGTGCTTAACTATGATGAGCGGTCAGCCCAGCTCTAGACTGGATGGCCGTGAGTCGGGACGATTGCTCGTGATTCTGGACAGGTCGACGCGAGTCACTTCGAGCTTGGCCATGATATCATGCTTGCCTTTAATTCTCTTCCGTTGGATATGCGATAGGAAAATCCGATGCTCCCACAGCTCCCCGCCTTCAACAAATCCCGTGTCCTGGTGATCGGCGATGTCATGCTGGATCGTTACTGGCACGGCGGGACCCACCGCATTTCGCCGGAAGCACCGGTGCCGGTGGTCAAGGTCGAGCAGCTGGAGGATCGTCCCGGTGGGGCGGCTAACGTGGCATTGAACGTGGCCGCGCTGGGTGCGGCGGCGGTTGTGGTCGGTGTCACCGGGGATGACGAACAGGGCTCGGCGTTGCAGCAGCGGCTGGAGTCGGCGGGAATCCTGCCAGTTTTCCAGAAGGTGCAAGGCGCGCCGACGATCACCAAGCTGCGGGTGATCAGCCGTCATCAGCAACTGATCCGGCTGGATTTTGAAGAAAGCTTTGATGGTGAGGATCTGTCGCCGTTAATGGATTTGTTTCAGGGACAACTGCAAGGTGCGGGCGCGGTGGTGCTGTCGGATTACGGCAAAGGAGCGTTACGCGACCCGCAGGCGTTGATTGCCCTGGCGCGTGGTCAGGGATTGCCGGTGCTGGTGGATCCCAAGGGTAGCGACTTCAGTAAGTACCGGGGCGCCACGCTGATTACGCCAAACCTGAGTGAGTTCGAAGCGGTGGTCGGGAAGTGCCGCAGTGAAGCGGAGTTGGTGGAAAAGGGCTTGAAGCTGCTGAACGATCTGGCCATCGATGCCTTGCTGATCACCCGCAGTGAGCACGGCATGACGCTGTTGCGCCAGGGCTCTCCAGAGCTGCATTTGCCGGCCCGCGCCCGTGAAGTCTTTGATGTGACAGGGGCTGGTGACACCGTGATTTCAGTGTTGGCCACGGCGTTGGCGGCCGGCAGTCCACTGGAGCAGGCGGTTGCTCTGTCGAACCTGGCGGCCGGCATTGTGGTTGGCAAGTTGGGTACGGCGGCGGTGAGCGCGCCGGAGTTGCGTCGTGCCGTGCAACGGGAGCAGGGTGCCGAGCGAGGCGTCATGACCGAGGAGCAGTTACTGGTGGCGCTGGAAGATGCGCGTGCTCATGGCGAGCGGATCGTCTTTACCAATGGTTGTTTCGACATCATCCACGCGGGCCACGTGGGCTATCTGGAGCAGGCACGCAAGCAGGGTGACCGCCTGATCGTGGCGATCAACAGCGATGCCTCGGTCACTCGTCTGAAAGGGCCGGGGCGTCCGATCAACCCAGTGGAGCGGCGGATGGCGGTGTTGGCAGGGCTGGAAGCGGTGGACTGGGTGACCAGCTTTGAGGATGACACGCCTGAACGCCTGTTGGAGAGTCTCAAGCCCGATGTGCTGGTGAAAGGGGGAGACTATAGCGTGGATCAGGTGGTCGGCTGGGAAATCGTGAAAGGCTACGGCGGTGAAGTGGCCGTGCTCGATTTTCTCGATAACTGCTCCACCACCGCCATCGTTAATCAGATCAAGGGGCGCTAAGGCGCCTCTCGCGAGCTTAAATCCCCGGCCGGTGGCGGCTGACAGCCCGGTTCACAGCAGCCACGTTGTGGCGCAGATGCTCCGGGTTGATGGTGCCAACAATGGTGCTGGTCACGCCCTGGTGACGGAACAGGAAGTCCATGCTGGCCTCGACCGGATCTTCGCCTTCGCGCAGGCACAGATGCCCGCTGGCGAGCGCTTTCTTGACGAACACCGCTTTCCCCTGGTCCCGGGCAAAATCCAGGACGGGTTCTTCTTCATGATGTTCCAGATTGTAAGTCGCCATCGCCACGTCGGCGCGCTCAAGGGTGGCGATGCCGCCAGCGACGGTCTTGGTGGACATGCCATAGGCACGAATCAGCCCCTGCTGTTGCGCCTGAGCCAGTGCCTCCAGCGTGCCCATCTGCTCAATGATCCGCAAATCCTCGCCGTCCGAGTGGACCAGCACGATGTCCAGCACATCTGTCCGTAGCCTGCGCAGGCTGCGCTCCAGGCTGAAGCGCACATGCTCGGGCGTAAAGTTGAAGCTCGATTGCCCCGCCTCGAACTCCTCGCCCACCTTGGTGCAGATGATCCAGTGGTGACGCTGGCCATGCAGTAAACCGCCCAGACGTTCCTCGCTGATGCCATAGGCCGGCGCCGTGTCGATCAGGTTGATGCCGAGGTCCCTTGCCTGTGCGATCAGCTCCCGCGCCTGCCGATCGTTCGGCAACTCAAACCCCTGCGGATACTTGACGCCCTGGTTGCGGCCGAGCTTGACGGTGCCCAGGCCAATGGGCGAGACAAACAAATCGGTCTGGGCAACTTGCAGGCATTTCATGTCAGGTCTCCGCCAGATTCAGGCCGTTGTTTGATTCCATGCCGGGGTGCCAAGCGCAGGGCGGGGGAGGCCGGCAAGCAGGCTGGGGTCGAACGTGGCGCTTGGGCGGATGCCATCCTGCTCCAGCATGGCGACCACCTCATCGGCCAGATTCGGAGACAGTGCCAGCTTGGTGGGCCAGCAGGTCAGCAGATTGCCCTGGCGCTCGACGAACGCCGTATCCGGACGCAGCAGGTTGGATTGGCGCGGCTCGGCGCGGTTGATAAAGAAGCTGCTCCATTTGGCCTGGCCCAGATCGACCCAGGGCAGCAGATCCGCGAGTAGTTTTTCGGCGGCCTCGATCTGTTCGGTGCCATTTCGTTCCACCCCGGTTTCCGCCAGGTTACCCCCGAGATACCAGGTCTGACGTCCAGCGGATGCTGGGTGGCTGGTAATAGTGAGGACCGGTTTGGAGCCGGTGCCGATGCAATGGGCGAAAATCGGGTGTGGGTAATCATGGGTCACCGCGACCATGTGCAGGGGGCGTCTCTGCATCGCCGGGCTCAGCAGCCCGGCGCCATGCAGCAGTGCTTCGTTGCCTTCGCCGGCGGCCAGGATGTAGCGCTGAGCCTTGATCTGGACCGTGCGGCGCTTACCGCTGATACAAAGCGACGTCACTTGTTCGCCATCGAATTCGATGGTGCCCTGCTGTGCACAGTCGAACTGATAGAGGCTCTCCATGGCTGGCTGGGCCAGGGCGCTGACCACGCTGGGCACATCCAGCACCAGTTCGTTCAGGGCGTAGAGGCGCCCTTTGAAGCGCGGGTCCTGAAAGGCCTTGGGGCGGGCATCGTTTGCGACGGGATCGATCTTGCCCCGGACCGCCTTGCTGGCAAAGAAGGTGGTGAGCTTGGAGGCCAGTTGGGCCTTGGACCACATGTAATGGTGCTCGGAGAGGACGCGTGCCTCACGCAGGTCCACATCGCCTTCGCCGGCCAGGCAGGCACGCCAGCGTGCCGGCATATCGGCAATGGCGTTGGCGGCACCGGTCAGGGCGCCGTTCAGTGCATACTTGGTGCCGCCGTGGATGATGCCTTGAGAATGCAGGGTTTGGGCGCCGCCCAGAGTGCCTTTTTCGAACAGCAGGGTGCTGAAGCCCTGGCGGCGCAGGCGCTGATTAAGCCAGAGTCCGGCCACGCCGCCACCAATGATGACCACATCCGTGGTTACAATCTCTGTCATGTGTGCTGACTACCTGTGTTGGATGGGGCTGCTGAGGTAAGCGAGCGCCTATGGAGAGGCGAGGTCGCTTGCCGGGAGGCGCGGATCGCGCGACCCGGTGGCATGCAAATTGGCGGCAATTATAGCGGGGGCGGCAGAGGAACCCAAATTCCGTTACACTTCGGTCCGCCCTCGTTTGCCGGAGTGTCCACGAAACCCATGGCCCGATTGATTTATACCCTGGTGTTTTACCTCATGTTGCCCGCCATTCTGCTGCGCCTGATCTATCGGGCCTGGCGGGCACCGGCCTATGCCCGTCGCTGGCGGGAGCGGTTCGGCTGGTTTGATTGGCAGGCGCCGCAAGGTGGGCTCTGGGTCCATGCGGTGTCGGTGGGTGAAACCATTGCCGCCGTGCCCTTGATTCGTGCCTTGCAACAGACTTATCCCAATCTGCCCATCCTGGTCACGACCATGACGCCAACCGGGTCGGAGCGGGTGCGGGCGTTATTGGGCGATAGCGTGCAGCATGTATACGCACCCTATGATCTGCCAGGTGCGATTCAGCGTTTCTTGCGCAAGGTGCGGCCTTGTGCACTGGTGATCATGGAAACTGAGCTTTGGCCGAACACCTTGCGCTACTGCCGCCGGCACAAGGTGCCGGTGATTCTGGCGAACGCCCGATTGTCTGAGCGGTCGGCGCGGGGCTATGGGCGGGTTGGGGCGCTGGCGCGGCCCATGCTGCAGGACCTGAGCCTGATTGCGGCCCAGTCCGAGGCCGATGCCAGGCGCTTCCGTGATCTGGGTGTGCCGGCCGAACGGGTGCAGGTCACGGGCAGCATCAAGTACGACATGGAGCCCCGCGCGGATCAGCTGGAGGAGGGTGGGCATCTGAAAGAACGGCTGGGCGAGCGTTTTGTCTGGGTCGCGGCCAGCACGCACGAGGGCGAGGATGAGCAGGTGCTGGAAGCACATCAGGCACTTCGTCGGCGATTCCCCTCAGCCTTGCTGATTCTGGTGCCGCGCCACCCCGAGCGCTTTGACAGCGTGTATGAGAAAGTCCGCTCCCAAGGCCTGCGTGCTCTGCGTCGTAGCAGCGGCACCTTGCCGGATGCTGCCACCAATGTCTGGGTCGGCGACACAATGGGCGAGATGATGGTGTTTTTTGCGGCCGCCGATGCCGCGTTCGTGGGTGGAAGCCTGGTCGAGCGGGGCGGGCATAATCCGTTGGAGCCTGCGGCTTTAGGGCTGCCCACGTTGATGGGGCCGCATGTGTTCAATTTTCAGGATATCTGTAATCAGCTGTCCGCCGCGGAAGGGCTCATATATGTAGGGGCCGGAGAGAACCTGGGTGCTCGGCTGGTCGAGCTGGCGGAAGATGATCTGCTGCGGGAGCGGATTGGCGCCGCCGGACTGGCGGTCGTCAAGCGTAACCAGGGGGCGCTAGGGCGTTTGTTGGGTTTGATGCGGCCGCTCATCGGAAACAAGTGAGCAACCTGGAAAAAAGGCCCGGGACAGTCTCTGTCGCCGGGCCTTTTTTGTGGTGCGGTTTTTTGTGATGCGGGCCGATGGCCCTGTTGCTTCAACCTTCGCTGCGGGCGAGCCAGCGGTTCAGCTGCATCAGGTCTTCCGGGCTCAGGGTGCCAGCGGCCTGTTTCAAGCGCAGGCTGTTGAGCACGTAGTTGAAGCGGTCATTGGTGTAGTCGCGCAGGGTTTCGTAATACAGGCGTTCGGCATCCAGCACCTCGACCACGTTACGCGTTCCCACTTTATAACCGGCACGGGTTGCCGACAGCGCGCTTTCGGCCGAGACAATCGCCTGCTTGCGGGCGGAGATGGATTCGATGTTGGTGTTGATGGCACGGAACAGGCTGCGGGTGTTCAGGGTCACGTTGCGGCGGATGGTGGTCAGCACCTGTTCCGCTTGCTCCAGCTCATAGCGCGCGCGCCGCACGCCGGCGTCAATGCCACCACCGGCATAGAGTGGCACCGTTAGCTCAACACCAAAGGCTGTGTAGTTTTGCCCAAATCGATCCACACCTGGGCCCGAGCTGCTGCTACTTGAACGGTTGTAGGATGCCGTGGCATCGAGGGTCGGATAATGCAGTGCGCGGGCCGCCTTGGCCTGCTCCTGGGCAACCTGGACGCCATGAAAGGCCGTCTGAATAGCCCAGTTTTGCTTGAGTGCCGTCTCAACCCAGGCGTCCGGCTCATTGGGAACCGGACGGAAGACCGGAAATTGCTCACTGAGGCTGGCCAGTTCGGGGTAGGTTTTGCCGGTCAGGCGCTCCAGGTTCTCCAACGCCAAGTCAACCTCGCCCTCCAGGGCAATCCGCTGAACCTTTGCCGCGTCGTAGAGTGCGCGCGATTCATGCACTTCGGTGACGGCGGTCAAGCCCACCTTGTGGCGTTGCACGGCTTGTTGCCATTGGCGCTCAAATGCCTCTTCCGCGGCGAGCGACGTCGTCAGGGCTTCCTTGGTGCGCAGGACCGAAAAATAAGCTTCGGCAGTACGCAGAATGAGTTCCTGCTGCTCCTGGGCGAACTCGGCTTGCGCCCGTTCAGAGGCATATTTGCTGCCCTGGAAGCGATACCAGCGATCCGCGCGGAACAGGGGCTGAACCAAACTGATGCCCCAGCCCTTGCTGGTGAAGCTGCTTTCGATGTCAAAGCCGGGGTCGCCTAGATAGCGTGTGCGTTGTAAGGTTGCGGCGGCGCCAATTTGTGGCAGCAGCGTGGATTGGGCTTCATCAACACGCTCTTCCTGGGCCTTGAATCCTGCAAATGCCGCCGCCAGTTCCGAGTCATATTCGGCGGCTTGTTGGTATACGGTGACCAGATCCGTGGCGCCGGTTGTTGTTGTAAGCGTCAGACCGAGAACCACTGCGATCACGGACTTCTTGGAGGCCATAACGTCTTCCTGCTGATTGTATTGGAATGTCCCCGGGGCGATAACGGTGGGAAGCGAAACTGGGGTTTCGCGAGGCTCTACTTTAGAATTGGGGCGCATTTTTGTTCGGGTTGTCGCCGCGTTCATTATGGACAATAAACGGGTGTAACTCTACACTCTGTCGAATCTTGTCGGGGTGCTGTGGCGTACGTCACGGCTGAGACCACTTGGTGGAACCCGTGACCTGATCCGGATAATGCCGGCGTAGGCAACGAGAGCAGTGACTCGCAAGCCCTCCACGCAGATCGCACCCGATCACGACACGCGTTTGTCATTCCCCCTGGTATCTCTCTTTCGTGCTTTCCGTTCCGTGGCTCCCCTGCCAAGTACGCCTGTGCGGCATCTAGTTCGTACAGTCTGTCCAGTGCCAGGTAATGCCAGCATGTCTGTGGACATGCCAATCAAGGCTTGCATGTCCGTTGGGCATGCCCATTCAAGGAGAGTCCCAATGAACGCCAGACCGGAAGATTTTCTTCGCGACCGCGCCCAGGTCGACCAAAACAGCGTGGCACCCTTTCCGGGGTCCCGGAAAATCTATGTGGAAGGCAGTCGTGCCGATATCCGCGTGCCCATGCGGGAGATCTGTCTTGCGGACACGCCGACTGCGTTTGGTGGCGAGCCGAATGAGCCGGTAACGGTCTATGACACCTCAGGCCCCTACACGGACCCCGACCTGGTTGTCGATGTGCGTCAGGGATTGGCAGCGCTGCGCACCAACTGGATCGAAGAGCGTGCGGACACCGAGGTGTTGCCGCACTTCACCTCGGAGTTTACCCGCCGACGCATGCTGGATCCGGGGTTGGACAGTCTGCGTTTCGGCCTGCACCGCCCGCCGCGTCGTGCCAAGTCCGGTGCCAACGTCACCCAGATGCAC
>JAEZAA010000210.1 GCA_023430625.1 Pseudomonadota bacterium | reverse complement strand
ACATGGGTTCAGGAGGCGGAAAAGACGCCCGTCGACAGGTAGCGGTCACCACGATCGCAGATGATGGCAACAATCACGGCATTCTCGACGGTCTGGGCGATCCGCAAAGCACCCGCCACGGCACCACCTGACGAGACGCCACAGAAGATGCCTTCACGCCGGGCGAGATCGCGCATCACGGTTTCCGCCTCGGTCTGGGCGATGTCCAGAACCTGGTCCACCTGGTCCCGCTGAAAAATCTTGGGAAGATAGGCCTGCGGCCAGCGGCGGATACCGGGAATGGATGAGCCTTCCTGCGGCTGCAATCCGACGATCTGGATGCCGGGGTTACGCTCCTTGAGATACCTGCCAACTCCCATGATGGTGCCGGTGGTGCCCATGGAGCTGACAAAATGGGTCACCCGCCCCTCGGTCTGGCGCCAGATTTCAGGTCCGGTGGTCCGGTAATGGGCCAACGGATTGTCCGGGTTGGAAAACTGGTCCAGCACCTTGCCCTGGCCTTCCCGCTGCATCTGCTCGGCCAGGTCGCGAGCGCCTTCCATCCCTTCTTCGCGGCTCACGGTGACGATTTCGGCGCCATAGGCGGTCATCGCCGCGCGGCGCTCTTCGCTCATGTTGGCCGGCATGATCAGGATCATCCGGTAACCCTTGATGGCGGCAGCCATGGCCAGCGCAATGCCTGTGTTGCCACTGGTCGCTTCGATCAGGATATCGCCTGGTGCTATGTCACCACGTCGCTCCGCTTCCTGAATCATGCTGAGGGCTGGCCGGTCCTTCACCGAACCTGCCGGGTTGTTGCCCTCGAGCTTGACCAGAATGGTATTACTGGAGCCTTCGCCCAGCCGCTGCAAACGCACCAGCGGTGTTGAGCCCACAAAATCCTCAATGGTCGGAAACGCCATACCCGCACTCTCTAATACTGACTCACGCTACTGCTGACCGCACAACGGCGATTCGCGCGCTGAACCTTTGTTCGCGCCTTGTCCAACCGGGCGCCGTCCGCTTCACTCCCACAGGACGCGCAAAAACACAAAACACCGTGTTACACTGTCGTCCGGCGGCGCCAAGGGACCCGACATGGTACGGAAAAAGTCCCATGGCCGCTATATCCTTTTGCTATAGGGATATGCATGTGAGCGCCTACAACCGTCAGCCCACGCCGCCCCCGATAGACCCGCTCGCCGGCCGCTGTTTGCTGAAGCCGCGAGATCAGCGAGAATGGCAACCTAAGTCGGCCTCTCCATGCCAAGGCAACAATAATGACCAAGCGCTGGCGCATTCGTAACCGCATTGTCCTGCTCGCCATGCTCCCCACGGTTCTGCTGGCGGTGGCACTGGGCACCATTTTCATCAAGACGCGGCTGGCCGATCTGGACAACCTCCTGCTGGAGAGAGGCCTGGCCACCGCCCGCCAACTCGCCTCAGCGGCCGAATACGGCTTGTTCAATGAACATCGCAACCTCCTGCTCAGCCTGGCGAACTCCGCCCTGGAGGAGCGCGATATCCGCTCGGTCGCCATTTACGACGCCAATCAGCGCGTGCTGGCCCATTCCGGCCCACGCCTGTCGCGACTGGACAATCTCGGCGAATTTCTGGGCGAGACCAGTGCCACCCGCAACGTCTCCGACGCCACCCAGATCATCGTGCCGATCCGCTTGCACCAGTTGATGATCGAGGACCTGCTCGACGCCCCCTTCGATACCCAACTGCCAACCGGCCCGGACGCCAAACCGGTAGGCTGGGTCGTTCTCGATCTGTCCCAGGCGGGGACACGCCTGCAGAAATACCAGACCGTCATTACCACCTTCACGCTGATCCTGCTGGGACTGCTGGTCAACTGGTTCATTGCCATGCGCATGAGTCGCGAGGTCACCCAGCCGATCATCCAGATTGCCGACGCGGCCACCGCCATCAAGGACGGTAAACTCGAAACCCGGGTTTATACCCAGTCCAGCCCGGAACTGCAGCAGCTCGAATCCGGCATCAACGCCATGGCGGAATCCCTGAGCACGGCCTATGAGGAAATGCAGCAGAACGTCGAGCAGGCCACGGAGGATTTACGCGAGACGCTTGAGACCATCGAGATCCAGAACATCGAACTGGACATGGCGCGCAAGGAGGCTCTGGAAGCCAGCCGCATCAAGTCCGAGTTCCTGGCCAACATGAGCCATGAGATCCGCACGCCGCTCAACGGCATCATCGGCTTTACCAACCTGCTGCTGAAGTCCAACGTCAACCACCAGCAGCGGGATCATCTGAAAACGATCCACAAGTCCTCGGAAATCCTGCTGACCATCATCAACGACATCCTGGACTTCTCCAAGATCGAAGCCGGCAAGCTGGTGCTCGACCGCACACCCTTCCGCCTGTGGGAAATCATCGAAGACGTGCTGACCATGCTCGCCCCCGCCGCCCACCAGAAAAACCTGGATCTGGCGGCACTGGTCTATTCCGACGTGCCCAAGCACATCACCGGCGACCCCCTGCGGATCAAGCAGATCATCACCAACCTGGTCAACAACGGCATCAAGTTCACCCAGAGCGGTGAAGTCGTCGTGCGCGCCATGATCGAGG
>JAEZAA010000171.1 GCA_023430625.1 Pseudomonadota bacterium | reverse complement strand
ACTTCAGGTGGCGTAGTCTGTCGGCCATGTGGTCGATCTGCTTTTGTTCTGAGCGAATAAGCACTTCGTATTTTTGAACGGTCATCTGCTGCTGGCGGGACAGCAGTTGTTCCCAAAAGACGCCGTCATGGATTGGTGAGGGGAGATTCTGGAGGCGTTGCAGTTCTGCCAGGTCCTCGCGCATGGAACGGCGCAGTTCGGTGACTTTTTCCTCGCGGGTGCGGAGATCACGGTGGAGTTCGGAGACTTGTCTTTCATGGGCGAGTGTCTGGCCTATGGAAACCATGTCTGCCGTTGAGATCCGGGTTCCGATGCGCTGATCCTGGACTTCAACGCGTTCGCCGCCGGGGCAGGGCTGATCGGTGAAGGTCAGGGTGCCACTTGCGGAGCGGCAGCGATAGATGTCGGCGCCGGCAAGTAAGGGGGCGCAAAGGATCAGTGTTATGAAAAGCCGTGCCACCATAATCGCCTCGCTTTCGGATGGCTGTGCCCGCTTTGGCTTCGGGCGACGGTCTCCATTCTGACACCCTCGTCGATTTTGCGCATCAGGCAGTCGGCAGAGTCTCTCGCAGGTGACGCATTGGTCTTAGCGTGAGGATGAACATTATCCTTAGCCCGTAACAACTAACGGAATCATTTGCCGCCCAGGTGGGCGGGCTTGGGCAATGGCAGTGCAGGGGGATTCGGTTTAATGGAGCGAACGCGTTCGGCTTCCAGTCCGGATTGGAGGACGCAAGCATGAGTCCGGTGCAATGGTCGCGGGTTGAGGCCTTTGCCTGGCGCCGGTCATTCTGGTCGGCGTTTCTCATTGGCGCAGGTCTGATGGCGGCGGTCGATGAGATCATCTTTCACCAGTTGCTGGCCTGGCACCATTTTTACGACCGTTCGACGCCCTTTATTGGATTGGTGTCCGATGGCCTGCTGCACTCGGCGGAACTGGTCGCACTGGTGTCCGGTTTTTTCCTGTTCTCCGCCCAACGCCGCAGTGGCAACCTGATTCCGCTCTGGGCCTGGGCTGGCGGGTTTCTCGGTGCAGGCATCTTTCAGGTGTTCGACGGCCTGATCAACCACAAGGTTCTGCGGCTGCACCAGATCCGCTATGGCGTGGACAATATATTGCCCTATGACCTGGCCTGGAATGCGTTCGGCACCTTGCTGATCCTGATTGGCTTGGTGTTCTTGATGCGTGCCCGACGTTTGCCGCGCTCGGACTGACCACCGGGTGATCAGCTGATGTCGGCCGCTCACTCCCACTGGAGCCCTGCGCAGCTGTTCTGGCTGGTGCCGCTGCTGATGGTGCTGGCAGCTTATTGCGGCGCTGCCGTCCGTCAGTTCCGCCGTGGGCGTCATTGGAGTTACTGGCGCACGGCAGGGTTTGTCGCCGGGATTCTCCTTCTCTCGATATCACTTACTCCGCCGATTGCAGATCTGGCCCATTACAGCTTGCAGGGGCATATGATCCAGCATCTGCTGATGGGGATGTTTGCACCCCTGGCCCTGGTGTTGGCGGCGCCGGTGACACTGGCATTGCGCACTCTGCCGGCGAGGGTGGGGCGGCGGTTGGTGTGCTTCCTGCGCACGCCGCTCATCGGGACGCTGAGTCATCCCGTTAGTGCGGCGCTTCTCAATGTGGGCGGCATGTATGTCCTGTACCTGACGCCGCTGTATGCTCTAAGCCTGACCAGCCCGGCGGTGCATGTACTGGTGCATCTCCACTTTGTGATTGCCGGCTGCCTGTTCAGCTGGGCGATTGCGGGGCCGGATCCTGGGCCGCATCGCCCGGGGTTTTGGCCTCGACTCGTCATTTTGTTCCTTTCCATTGCCGCCCACTCCCTGCTGGCAAAGCTCATGTACGCCTACGGCTGGCCCCGTAACGCAGGCCACAGCCTGGAAGACATCGAGGCGGCGGCACAGCTGATGTACTATGGCGGAGATTTGGCTGAGCTGCTGCTACTGGTCGCGTTGTTTGCCAGCCATAGAAAGCTGCTGCCAACTAGCCACCGGCAGGCGCAGCCCGCGTTGTGACGATCTTTTATACGAAGCGGTCTTTCGTATAAGAAGCAATTTTTCATAAGAACGAGGTAGGAGAAGCTAATGCGCTCAAAACTGCATGTGATTATTTGCAGCACTCGTCCAGGCCGGATCGGCCCCACTGTGGCCAACTGGTTCTACGATCTAGCCAAGACCCACGAGCGCTTCGATACCGAACTGGTGGACTTGGCCGAGGTGAATCTCCCGCTACTGGATGAGCCACACCATCCGCGGCTGCAAAATTACCAGCACGCCCATACCAAAGCCTGGAGCCAGAGTGTTGCCGCCGCCGATGCCTTTGTGTTTGTCACGCCTGAATACAATTTTGCGCCGCCGCCGTCGCTTTTGAACGCGCTGGACTATCTGTACCTGGAGTGGAATTACAAGCCGGCGGCTTTTGTCAGCTATGGCGGAATCTCCGGCGGCATGCGCAGCGTTCAGATGGCCAAGCAGGTGCTGAATACATTCAAGATGGTGCCGCTGATGGAGGGCGTGTTGGTGCCGATGGTCGGCGAGAAGCTGGACGATCAGGGACGGTTTCGCGCGGATGAGCAACATGAGAAGAGCGCGCAGGGGACCCTGGACGAACTGGCCCGCTGGGCTGAGGCCCTGAAGGTGCTGCGCGCCTGACCTGCTTGAACGATGCCAGGTGTCGGGCATGCTGGCGTCTAGTGCCGGTTCGGCGTTCGGTGTACGCTGGGCGCGGTAACGAATGAGTTTGACCCGATACTTGGAGTAACGTCCCATGCCCCATCCGCTGTTGGAGCAGGTTCTGCCCGCCGATACTGAAGCACGCGACAAGTGGCTGCGCAAGCTGCAGGAGCCTGTTCCATCGGTCTCGGCCGAGCAGCGTCGTGAGCAGGGTTGGTGCTCATTCGAAGTGCTGGCGCAGGATGCGCAAGCGCTGCGCCAATGGCTGGAATGGGAAACTCAGGCACAAGGTGCGCCCGATGTCCGGGTGAGCGCGTCCCAGGTGTTCAAGCGCTTGTGTCTGGATGTGCTGTACACCCTGATTCTGCAGGCGCTCCTCGATGAGCGGCGCCCGCCACTCACACCTGCGCTGCTGTTTGCCCGCTGGTCCGAGCAAAAAGGCATGGTGGATCTGGCGTATGCGCAGGATTTGGCAAACGATATCGCTGAACAGCCTCAGCCTTTTATCACCAGCGTCAATCAACTGATGAATGATCTGCACGGCTTGTTTCACACGGAGCTGCGGGTCAGTAACGGATCCTACTGGAGCAGCGGTGCACTGGCGCTGGTGCGTCCCTGGAGCCAGTTGCTGAAGCGGGTATCGGATTCCGACTCAGAGCCATTGGCCCAGGCGGCAACGGCCTATCTGGACCAGTTCGAGCCGCGTCTGCGCCGCTTTATGGACTGGGAGCCGACACAGCAAGGCGATGGCAGCCAGGTTTGGCGTCCCCGCCGTCATGGCTGCTGTTTAAAGTATCGTTTGCCGGAAGGCTCGCTCTGTGGCACCTGTGGCCGCCATCGACATCTGGAGCGGCGCCACAGGCGTGAGGATGAGGCGGCGGGCTGAGCCATGCACACAACTTTTAGTCTGCTGTTTTTACTCCCTCTCCCTCAGGGAGAGGGTTGGGGTGAGGGGTG
>JAEZAA010000135.1 GCA_023430625.1 Pseudomonadota bacterium | reverse complement strand
GGATTACCTGTTCGGTCAGGTTTCCATCGACAAGCCCTTCGTGGACTGGTCCGGCAACTGCGGCAACCTGACCGCAGCGGTCGGTGCTTTCGCGATCAGCAAAGGATTGATCAACCCCGAACGGGTTCCGGACAACGGCATCTGCACCGTGCGGATCTGGCAGAAGAATATCCAGAAAACCATTGTTGCCCATGTACCCATCACCGATGGCGAAGTGCAGGAAACTGGTGACTTCGAGCTGGACGGTGTGACCTTTCCGGCGGCTGAAGTGCAGATCGAGTTCCTGGACCCGGCCGATGAAGGTGAAGGCGAGGGCGGTGGTTCCATGTTCCCGACCGGCAATCTGGTGGATGATCTGGTAGTTCCGGGCGTTGGCACCTTGAAAGCCACTATGATCAATGCCGGCATCCCGACCGTGTTCGTGAATGCGGCTGATATCGGTTATACCGGAACCGAGCTGCAGGAAGCCATTAACGGCGATGTAGCGGCGCTGAATAAGTTTGAAGCCATCCGCGCCCATGGCGCGTTGCGCATGGGGCTGATCAAGGACGTCAGCGAAGCTGCGAGCCGCCAGCACACGCCGAAGGTGGCATTCGTGGCACCACCCAAGGATTATGTCTCGTCCAGTGGCAAGGCGGTGAGTGCTGAGGATATTGACCTGCTGGTGCGGGCGCTATCCATGGGGAAACTGCACCACGCCATGATGGGAACGGCGGCGGTCGCGATTGGAACGGCCGCCGCGATTCCGGGCACCCTGGTGAACCTGGCTGCCGGGGGCGGTGAGCGCACCTCGGTGCGGTTCGGTCATCCGTCCGGTACGCTTCGCGTCGGTGCCGAAGCCCGGCAGGTGAACGGAGATTGGACCGTGACTAAAGCCATCATGAGCCGCAGCGCGCGCGTCTTGATGGAAGGCTGGGTACGAGTGCCGGGAGACTGCTTCTAAAGGCTTTTCGCGCCATTCGAGGCCTTCGGCGCGCCTGTCAGGACTGCTCAAACCCTACAATCATGGGCTAATTGATGCACATATCTTTTGATCTAGTATTTCTCGTTTGGTCGCAGCGTACTCGCGCAGCTAACAGTTGACGCACGCACTAGCTCTCCTCTCCCGCTGCGCGGGAGAGGGGCGGGGGGGTGAGGGTCTGGCAGGCGCGGAATCAAGGTTGGTCCACAAGCCAGCCTGAGATACCCCTCACCCCAACCCTCTCCCAAGGGAGAGGGAGTAAAAACAGCAGCTTGCAAGTTGTGTGCATACATTAGAATCATGGGGGAGAGTGGTTCCGACAGGCGCGTTTTGCCTTCTGCCTGTCATCGATGTATTGGCTTCAAGCAGGGGAGGAGGGGGATGGCCGCGACTTATGATCGCTCGGAACGTCCTGATTACGATCAGGTGCTTCAGACAATTGCCGATTATGTGCTGACCTATCAGGTCGAAAGCCAGTTGGCGCTCGACACCGCCCGCAATTGCCTCATGGATACGCTTGGCTGTGGGCTGCTGGCGCTGCGGTTCCCGGAGTGTACGAAGCATCTGGGGTCATTGGTTGAAGGTACCATCGTGCCCCAGGGGGCGCGGGTTCCAGGCACTTCCTTTCGTCTCGATCCGGTCAAGGCGGCTTGGGATATCGGCTGCATTATCCGTTGGCTGGACTATAACGACACCTGGCTCGCCGCAGAATGGGGGCATCCTTCCGATAACCTCGGTGCGATATTGGCGGTTGCCGATCATCTCTCACAAAAGCGCATAGCATCTGGCAAGTCGCCGATAAAGATGCGGACCGTCCTGGAAGCGATGGTGATGGCCCACGAGATTCAGGGCGTGCTGGCACTGGAGAATTCGTTTAACCGGGTGGGTCTTGATCATGTGGTGCTGGTCAAGGTGGCCTCCACCGCCGTCGCCGCTAAGCTCATGGGTGCGGACCGGGAACAGCTGTTGTCCGCCTTGTCCCATGCCTGGGTCGATGGCCAAGCGTTGCGGACCTATCGCCATGCACCCAACGCCGGATCCCGCAAATCCTGGGCGGCTGGTGATGCGACCAGTCGCGCGGTGCGCCTGGCGGACATGGCGATGCGGGGAGAGATGGGGATTCCGAGCGTTCTCACTGCTGCCCAGTGGGGCTTTTATGATGTGCTGTTCAGCAAAACCAATAAGGATCAGTCACTCAAGCCGGTTGATCAACGCCAATTCAGGCTGGCGCGCCCGTTTGGCAGCTACGTGATGGAGAACATCCTGTTCAAGATTCGCTTTCCGGCGGAGTTTCATGCCCAGACAGCCGTTGAAGCGGGCGTCATACTGCACCCGCAGGTGAGCAAACGGCTTAACGAGATTGTCAGGATTGTCATTACCACTCATGAATCGGCGATCCGGATCATTTCCAAAGTGGGCCCGCTCGCAAATCCTGCTGACCGTGACCACTGTCTCCAGTACATGCTGGCCGTACCGCTGGCGTTCGGTGATTTGCAGGCTGAGCATTACGAGGATGCGTTCCACAGGGTCCATCCAATCCTGGATGAGTTGCGCGGCAAAATGGAAGTTGTCGAGTTTCCTCGCTATACCCAGGAATACTTGGAGCCCGACAAACGCTCCATCGCCAATGCGGTCCAGGTCTTCTTCCGTGATGGGAGCAGTACCGATCGCGTCGAGGTGGAGTATCCCATTGGCCACCGGCGTCGTCGGGACGAGGGGATTCCGCTGCTTGAACGCAAGTTTCAGGCAAACCTGGCCACGCGATTTCCGCCAGGGCGGTGCGATAGGATCTTCGCGCTGTGTAAGAATCAGATGGGTTTAGAACAGTCTCCGGTCCATGAATTTATGGATCTGTTCGTTATTTAGTAAGTCGAATCCATCGAACCGTTTTGCTGTGTTGCAATGCCCTCCCCAGACAAGGGGAGGGCCAGCAGGGCGTAGAAACTTAAGCCTTGCGCCGAGTTCGTGTCATTGCCAGTCCCAGGATGCCCATACCCAGCAACGCCAGGGTTGCCGGTTCTCCAACTTCTGCAACCGGTGGCTCGTTGATGGCGGTGGCGGATACTCGTACGACCAAGTCGTCATAGTCGTCATCGTTGTTAAAGCCACTGTCATCGAGTGCCAGAATAATATCCCCTGTCTCTGGGTCGGTCATGGTAAAAATGTTGGCTGGCGCGCCGCCATCATTGCCCGCATTGGTCACGTTGGTCAGGCCGTCTGGGCGGAACTGGAAATCCAGCAGCGTCGCACCGCCATACCAGGTCATCGTAAAGGTATCGCCGGCCTGGGCGGTTGCGGTATTGAAGATCTCCGTGCCGTTTACCAGAAAGCCATTGTTGTAGTCGGCCTCTTTGAAAAGATACTCGAAGGTTAATTCGAAAGGATCGTCGCTGGTTGCCGTGACACCCGCGCCAATCTGGCCGCTGGCCCCGTCCAAGAACGGATAGTCATTATTGGGTTGTATGGTGAAGCCGGAGGTGTTGTCATCCCCAACCACTTCGATCAGTGCAGCGTTGGCATGTGACGCCAAGGCAAGTCCTGCGCTAACAACCAACGCGATTCCCGATTTCTTCATAAAGGGCTTCCTCCCAAAACTTTGGATGCATTTACGCGCTGGGGATAACGCACAAAGGGTGCCAATTACCAAGTTGCTGAAATCTGGAGGCGAAAATGAACCGGTGTTCATCAATTGTTAAGAATAGTGACGTATGTCTCGAAAATGTGGATTTGGCTGTTAAGAAAGCTGACGCATTGTGTGGTCAAACTTTTTCAGAAGCTGACAGTGTGGCGGCTCTTGTGGTTCATTCCAGGGGAATCGTAGGCATAAAAAACCCGCCATGATGGCGGGTCAATCTGTAACTATCTCGCGGATCGGAGTGAGTATTTCCTACAAGCGTCCATCAACTTCATCGGCACTGAACACATATTTCACATCGAACAAGACATGATTGCTCTTACCAAAGGCCCGCACCTGCTCGGCACCCATTTCTTTGAACTGGTGGTGCGATACGCAGAGGATGATGGCGTCGTAGTGGCCTTTGGGTGGAGTGGCAATTAATTCGACACCGTATTCATGTTTGGCTTCTGCCGGATCGGCCCAGGGGTCGAAGATATCCACGTTGGCGTGGTAGCTCTTGAAGGTCTTGATCACATCGACCACGCGCGTATTACGGATGTCAGGGCAGTTCTCTTTGAACGTCAGCCCCATGACCAGTACGTTGGAATCCACCACATGAATGCGGCGTTGGGTCATCATACGCACAATGCGCTCGGCAATATGGCTGCCCATGCTGTCGTTGATCCGCCGGCCCGACAGGATTACTTCCGGATGATAGCCAACGGCCTGCGCTTTATGGGTGAGGTAATAGGGGTCGACGCCAATGCAGTGCCCGCCGACCAGGCCAGGGCGGAATGGGAGGAAGTTCCACTTGGTACCGGCCGCCTGCAGCACCTCTAACGTGTCGATGCCCAAGCGTTCGAAGATAACGGCCAATTCATTGATCAGGGCAATGTTCACGTCACGCTGGGTATTTTCGATCACTTTCGCAGCTTCGGCGACCTTGACCGAGCTGGCTTTATGGGTGCCGGCCTTGATCACGGAGCGATAAAGTGAATCGATATACTCGGCGCTTTCGGGTGTGGAGCCGGAGGTGACTTTCAGAATGTTGGTGACGCGGTGTTCCTTGTCGCCTGGGTTGATCCGCTCGGGGCTGTACCCGATGAAGAAGTCCTGGTTCAACTTAAGGCCCGAGACCTGTTCCAGAATCGGGACGCAGACCTCTTCAGTGGCGCCTGGATAAACCGTTGATTCGTAGATCACAACGTCATTGCGTTGCAGTACGGCACCAATGGTTCGGCTGGCCGACTGTAGAGGACGAAGGTCTGGTGTCTTGAACTCGTCGATCGGGGTTGGCACTGTGACGATATAGACGTTGCAGGAGCGAACTTCTTCCAACTGGTCGGTAAAGGAAAGCTGCTTCGCCTCGGCCAGTAGTTCAGGTTCGACCTCCAACGTGTGATCGACACCAGAGCGCAACTCAGCGATACGCCTGCTGTTGATGTCGAAGCCAATGGTGGGAAACTGTTTGCCGAATTCAACGGCAAGCGGTAATCCCACATACCCCAAACCGATGATGCAGATTTTGGTGCGGGCGAGGTCGAGCATAAGAACCTTCCTTTGTTATGCAGTAATGACGGTGGAGAGCCTTGCGATATGGGCCGGTTCAATCTATCAGTATGGCGCGATCGAATGGCTGAATATGGACGCAGGCGGCTGGCTAGGTTAGCGAAGATTATATAGAGCTTGGGCTAAACTTAAATGAGGAACAGCTACACTCACTGAAAAATTTGCGGGATCCGCTACCAGTGTTTCGGCTTTCCCTCATTCGAACACCGGTTTGCGATGACGCTCCTGCTGTAAGATAGGGCGCGGCAAAATGTTGTATTCAGATTCGCGCCGATTGGTGTTAGTGCGGACTACAAATTCCATGTGACGAACTGTAAGTTTCTGTTAGCATATTTGGCCCTAGCAGATAACAGGCACACCCAGCTATGTCAAGGAGACAGCTATGGGCGCGCCTAGGGCCAAGAAAATCGAATAAGGGTTAGATAAGGAGCTGTTAGTGGCCCACATACGTGTTTTTCGGCACTATTTACACCTTCCTTTTGTGGTTCTCAGTGTTCTGGATGGCTTGGTGCTATGCGCCGCGGCCTATCTGGCGCTCTATCTTCGCTTTTTCGGTGATTGGAACTCCAGCGAGATCGCCAGTACGGTCACTGTTTTCACGGCCCTGAACCTGTTGGCCATGACCGCCATGGGGGTTTATCAGGCTAAACTGCAGGAAGGCATGTCCGGCATGATGCTGCGGACAATCCTCAGTATTCTGATTGCGTCAGCGACCTTGGCTTTATTCTATTACGTCGCGGAAAACTGGGTCTGGTATCTGGGCCGTGGCGTGCTGGCACTGGCCTCCGTGTTAGCGATTTTCATGCTCGGAATCTCTCGCAGTCTATTTTTCTTTCTCGCGGACCAGGAGACCTTCAAACATCACATCGTCGTGCTGGGGGCGGGGGAGCGAGCCAAAGGATTATTCGCAGAGCTCGGAGAATCTCTCGATCAAAAAGGGTTTCGCGTTGCCGGGTTCCTACCTGTTGCGGAGGAGCAGCCTCACGTGGCACCAGGCCGGATTCTGAAATTGCCTACCTCGTTGCACGATTATGTATTGCGAGAAGGAATCGATGAAATTGTGATTGCGACCGATGATCGCCGTAAAAGGCTGCCGTTGGAAGATCTCATCGAGTGTAAGATGGAAGGCGTCAGCATTGTGGACGGAGCTACTTTTTATGAGCGTGAAGCGCGGAAGATTTCGCTGGAGCTGATTCAGCCCAGTTGGATGATCTTTTCCGACGGCTTTGGCTCGGTGTCAGCCAAGAACATGACGAAAAGGATTTTCGATATTCTGGCGAGTGTTGCGCTGCTGATCGTCACTTGGCCCATCATGTTGCTGACAATTCTGGCGATCAAGCTGGAGGAAGGTTTGAAAGCGCCCGTGTTTTACAAACAGGAGCGGGTCGGTCTGAACGGCAAATCCTTCAACGTGATAAAGTTTCGCAGCATGCGCGTCGATGCCGAGAAGGGCGGGCAGGCGATCTGGGCCCAGAAGAACGATACGCGGGTG
>JAEZAA010000209.1 GCA_023430625.1 Pseudomonadota bacterium | reverse complement strand
GCCGAGAAGCTGCGCGAAATCATGGATTATCACAATTTCGCCCTGACCCAGTATTACAAGGTCGCTGCGGTCGATTATCAAAAGACGCTGGACGACGCCCTACAGATGGCGGAAGAATTACTGCCCATGACCTGCGATGTCATCGACTTGCTGCATGAAAGCCGCAAGCGTGGCGAGAGCATCCTGTTCGAAGGTGCGCAAGGTTCGTTGCTGGATATCGATCACGGCACCTATCCATTCGTGACCTCCTCCAATACCACGGCAGGTGGCACGGCCACGGGCAGTGGTTTCGGTCCGCTGTATCTCGATTATGTTTTGGGTATCACCAAGGCCTACACCACGCGGGTGGGTTCCGGTCCTTTCCCAACCGAGCTGTTCGACGAACAGGGTGCGTATTTGGCTAAGCGTGGCCACGAGTTTGGCGCCACCACGGGACGCCCACGGCGCTGTGGCTGGTTCGACGCGGTGGCAGTGCGCCATGCCATTCAGATTAACAGTGTGTCCGGTATCTGCCTGACCAAACTGGATGTGCTGGATGGCCTGGAGACCGTCAAGGTCTGCGTTGGCTACAAGAACAAGGACGGCCAGGAAATGAAGCGGCCGCCCATGACGTGCGACGCCTATGCCGACATTCAGCCGGTTTACGCGGAGCTGCCAGGCTGGTCCGAAAGCACCGTGGGTGTTCGTTCCCTGGATCAGTTGCCGAAGAATGCCCAGGACTACATCAAGTTCCTGGCTGAGCAGATCGAAGCGCCGATTGATGTGATTTCAACCGGCCCCGACCGTAACGAAACCATCGTTTTGCGTCACCCCTTCGACGCCTAAGACGGGCATGATGGCGGGCGCGGTTTACTCCGCGTCCGCATAGCTCCCTTCACAGGGAATCCCTCGATTTTTAAAGTCCACCAGCGGCCCGTGCAGTTGGGCGTCGGTTTCCGACTGAATGAACAGAAAGCCTTGGTTGCAGTAAGCATGCTGCTCCGCCGGTTTGCTCGACATGCGATGTTCGTCACCCGATTCGAGCAGAATCACCCGGTATTCCGCCAAGGGAAACGCTTCCTTATCGTCCGTGTGTTTTAATCTCCCGGCTACGTCCAGGGCCACGACCGTGGCAATCACCGAACCAATCATGGCGGCAATCAAGGTGGTTTTGCTGACAGTGTCTGTCGATTCCATAGGTGACTCCAGATTTAGGCGCTTATAGATTGATTGCGCAGCGGTAGGTTGTTAATTGATCAATTAATAGATGGCCAGCGGCGGTTCATCAAGGGCGGCGAGCTGCTCGCGCAGTTCCAGGATGTGTTCCGACCAATACCGCACCGTGTTGAACCAGGGGAAATGATGGGGAAACGCGGGATCGTTCCAGCGGCGCGCCAGCCAGGCGCTGTAATGCAGGATGCGCATGGTCCGAAGGGTTTCGATCAGATGCAACTCCGCTGGATTGAAATCCATGAAGTCGCCGTAGCCTTCCAGAATTTCCGACAGCTTGATCTGGCGTTCCTCCCGGGTACCTGACAGAAATAGCCAGAAGTCCTGGATGGCCGGTCCCATCATGCAATCGTCGAAGTCCACGAAATGTGGTGCATCGCGGCGCCAGAGGATGTTGCCCACATGGCAGTCGCCATGGAGGCGCAGGCGCTGGAAGTTACCGGCCGCCGCCCAGCGTTTTGGCAGACGCTCAAGCAAATCCCGCGTCAGGCTGGTGTACGACGGCAGGAGATCGGCGGGTATGAAGTCATGCTCCAGCAGGAACTGCACGCTGTCGGTGGCGAAGGCGTCGATGTCCAGTGTGCGGCGGTGACTAAAGGGTTGTTGCCGGCCAATGAGGTGGATGCGGCCCAGCGTGCGGCCGATGGTCAGCAGATGATCCAGGTTATCGAAGTCGGGCGCGCTGCCGCCCTCGCGGGGATACAGGGAGAAGCGGAAATCCTGGTAGCGATGGAGCGTCTGCCCGTTCAGGCAAAGGGGGGCGATCGCGGGAATTTCATGTTCCTGCAGTTCCAGGGTAAAGGCATGTTCCTCCAGGATTTGTTCGTCCGTCCAGCGTTGGGGCCGGTAGAACTTCGCGATGACCGGCGTGCCCTGGTCGACGCCAACCTGATAGACACGGTTTTCGTAACTGTTCAGAGGAAAGATGCGCAAATCGCTGAGCATGCCGAGTGATTCGACTGCGGCGATGACCGTATCCGGCGTGAGTCCCTCGAAAGGGGGAGCTGTATCGAGCATGCATGGACCTCCCGGAAGCATAAGGCCGTATTATAGGCCGCCGGCGTCGAGCGAAGCCATGCCGTCGCCGGCCGAATAACTTCTCCGGATACAGGTACGGATTCTATGGGGTGGGTACAGCCGCCAAATGGGAGGAATTGACGGGCAATTCTACAATTCCTGAAGGAAGTCCCGAGCTGTTCAAGGAGATGAGGCGATGTTGAGGCGTAAAGTAAAGGTGACATTCGTACAGGTCATGGCGTTGACTGGATTGGTGCTGCTGGCTGGCGGTGGACTGACCGGCTGTGCGGGTAAGGGCGGTCCGGTGCAGACCGCCTACGATGAGTCCGCCGATTTTGCGCGCTATCGTACGTTTGAAATTGAGGCAGTGAGCACGGATCGCATGTATGGATATATCAATGCCATGGTGCAGGATGCACTCATTCGGAACCTGCTGGCCAAAGGGCTGGATCCCGCCCTGGAGACCGAGCCTGATCTGCGGGTACGGTTCGCGACCGAAGTGGATAACGTGACCGGTGTCGATATCGAGTATGTGCCCACCGAGCAAGGCATCTGGACTCGTTACTTTGCCGATCCGGAAACGGCTGGGCGTTTGCTGGTAAATCTGGTGGATGAGAAGACCGGTCGGGTGGTCTGGAAGGGCGTTACTTCAGGACCAGTGGAAATGTCGCAGGATGTTGAGCAGGAGCGGGTCAACCGGGTTGTTGATGAGTTGCTGGCGGAATTCCCGCCCGGTGCGGCGCGCGATAACCGCTAAGCAGACCGGAGCGGGCTCAGCCGTTATGGATGAGGCGGCGTTTCGGAAAACTCTGTCCAGTCGATGCCGTGCTGGCGCAGCCAGTTCTCATCCAATTCCCAGCGCACGAATTCATAGCCTTCGTTCTCAAGCACCAGGCGCTGTGCCCGAGCCTGCATCTTGGCTAGCAGATGTTCCGCCTTGAGGACGTCGGGGCTATCGGCGGGCACGTTGGCTAACTCGGGATGCAGGGCGCGCAAGGCAACTAGGGTTGGCAGCTCATGGGAGCGTAACGTGCTCATTACCGCGATCGTGCCTTCGGCCTTCAAAACCCGGAACTGATAAGGGTAGCTGGCCAGTTCCGGATCGTTTTCCAGTCGCTGGTTGATCAGCAGGATCCCCAAACTGCTATAGAGGATCCAGATGACAAAAAGCGCCGAAATCAGCATGACGACTGCAAACTGTTTCTTATCGGACATCGGAGTGCGCATGGTTCTAGTGATGGCTGGCTGCACGGGCAGTGGTCCCTACCGCAAATGGCGGCTATTATAGCCTGTCATTCATCACAGGGCCCACCGGTTTTTTTCGAACGATAGACAGGGGCTTGAACGCTAGGCATGGGCTGGCGCAGTAGTCAGCGGCGCGAACATAACAGAGGGATTGCGAGATGGCGGCAGGAAAAAGTTACGACATTGTGTTGTTCGGCGCGACCGGCTTTACCGGTGAGCTGACCGCCGAGTACCTGGCGCGAGCGGCGACGCGGGAAGACTTCCGCTGGGCCATCGCTGGCCGTAACGAGCTGAAGCTGGAGCGTCTCCGGAAGCGCCTGAGCGCGATCAATCCCGATCTGCGGGACAGTCTGGGGCTGGTCATCGCCGACATCAATGATGAGGCGTCCCTGGCAGCCATGGCCCAGGCGGCGCGCGTGGTGGTGACCACGGCGGGGCCTTACATCCATTTCGGGGAGCCTGTGTTGCGGGCCTGTGTCGAGAATGGCGCGGACTATGCGGATTTGACCGGCGAGCCGGAATACGTCAATGAGATGCTGGCCAAGTACGGGCGTCAGGCCACGGACAACAAGTTGCGCATCGTGAACTGCTGTGGCTTCGACAGTATTCCCCATGATCTGGGCGCCTGGTTCACGGTACAGGAACTGACCAAGGGCGAGTCCCGCACCGATGCCGCGCGCGAGGTCATCTCGGTGGAGGGCTTCGTGCGGGCCGGTGGTACCTTCTCGGGCGGAACCTGGCACTCCGCCATCCATGCGTTTTCCCGGGCGCGCCACCTGGCTCGCCAGTCCAGCCGGCGGAAGTCGTCGGACCGCCCCTCGCGGGTGGTGAAATCCACCATGCCGAAATTGACCTACCGATCCGAGCTGGGCACCTGGGTGTGCCCGTTTCCCACCATTGATCCCCAAGTGGTGAAGCGCTCTGCGCGGGCGATAGAGGAATACGGTCAGAGCTTCGAGTATGGGCACTATGTTCAGGTCAAGAAATTGCCGAAACTGGTGCTGGGCGTGGCCGCCATCGGTGGAATTTTTACCCTGGCCCAGCTCCCCTGGACGCGGAACTGGCTGTTGTCCTTGAAAGGGCAGGGCGAAGGTCCGAGCCGGACCCAGATGGAGAAAGGCTGGTTCCAGGTCACCTTCGTGGGACGCAGCAAGCACAAGCGCGTCATGACCCGGGTCAGCGGCGGCGATCCCGGTTATGGTGAGACCTCCAAAATGCTGGCAGAGTCGGCTCTGTGCCTGGCGCTGGACAGACGGCGCCTGCCCCAGCGTCACGGGATTCTGACGCCGGCCGCCGCCATGGGGCGGGCCCTCTACGAGCGTTTGGACCAGGCCGGCATTCGCTTTGAGGTGCTGGAGCAGGACGCAGTTTAAGGCGAGGCGCCATTGCGGTTTGATGGCGCCATCACAAATCCTTTCTGAAACACTCATTCCGGAAACCGATGCGGATCGACCACTTTCCCTGTGCGGTTATCGGTGCTGGCGTTGTCGGCATCAGTGTGGCGCGTGAGTTGGCGCGGCGCGGACTTGAGGTCCTGGTCCTGGAGTCGGCGGACTGCATCGGTAGTGAAACCTCCTCCCGCAATTCCGAGGTTATTCACGCTGGTATCTATTATCCGCCGGGCAGCCTGAAAGCGCGGCTGTGTGTTGATGGCAAGCATCTGTTGTATGACTACTGCGAACAGCGGGGAATTCCGCACCAGCGTTGCGGCAAGCTGATCGTGGCATGCGACGATGGCCAACTGGACAGTCTGCGGCAGATCGAAGCTCAGGCCCGCGCCAATGGCGTGACGGATCTGCTCTGGCTGGATCAGGCTCAGGTGCGGGAACTGGAGCCTGAGGTGCGGGCAAGTCATGCGCTTTATTCGCCATCCACGGGGATTATCGACAGTCATCAGCTGATGTTGAACCTGCAAGGCGAGGCTGAGGCCGCGGGCGCAGTGTTCGTGCTGCGGGCGCCGGTTATGGCTGGGCAGATCGGTCCGGACGGCATCGATTTGCATATTGGCGGGGAAGAGAGCTGCATCCTGCGTGTCCGCTATCTGGTCAATGCCACCGGGTTGGCGGCACCGGCAGTGGCGTCCAGCTTGCGCGGATTTCCAGCGGCTCAGGTGCCACGGGCCTATTTCGCCAAAGGCAATTATTTCTCACTCAGCGGCAAAAGCCCTTTTCGCCACTTGGTCTATCCGGTGCCCGAGCCCGGTGGCCTGGGGATTCATGTAACCCGGGATCTGGCAGGCCAGAGCCGCTTTGGTCCCGATGTGGAATGGGTGGACCGGCCCGATTACCAGATGGACCCGACCCGGGGCGAGCGTTTCTACGCGGCGATTCGCCGCTACTGGCCGGGCTTGCCGGATGGTGCGCTGACGCCTGCTTACGCCGGTGTGCGTCCCAAAATCAGCGGTCCGGGTGAGCCCGCGGCGGATTTTTTGATTCAAGACGCAGCGACCCATGGCGTCGAGGGGCTCATTAATCTCTTTGGGATTGAATCGCCAGGTCTTACGGCCTCTCTCGCCTTGGCGTGCGATGTCGCCAATCGCGTTGAAGCGCGGCCAAGCTAACGACCCGGCGGCGTGCGCGCCACACAGAGCACTTCCACATAAGACGCCCCTGCCTGTTTCAACACCCGGCTGAGTTCATCCGCCGTATGGCCGGTGGTGACAATGTCATCGATCAACAGCACACGGGTGCCCTCGATCCGACCATGCGCCCTGTAGCTGCGGCGCAGGTTGGTCGCCCGTTCCCGTGCCGATAGCGAGCTTTGAGGGGCGGTGGCGCGTACTTTTGCCAGCAGACGGTGATCGAGCGCAATGCCACATCCCCGGCTGACCCGCTTGGCGAGTTCCAGGGCCTGATTGAAACCGCGCTCCCGGAGCCGACTGGAATGCATGGGTGTCGGCACGACCAGATCTAGGTGCGAGGGCGCAGGGCGGGCCTTGAGGTGGCGCACAATGAGCTCTCCCAGCGGCGGCGCATACCAGATCTTCCGGCGAAACTTGAGTTCGGCCAGCATTTCCTGCACCGGAAAGGCGTAGTGAAACAGTCCTTCACAACGGTCAAAGCTAGGAGGCTGCTGCATACAGCTGGCGCACAAGGAGGCATCCGGCCATGGCAGCGGAACACCGCAGAGCCGGCAGCCATGCTGCAGCCAGGGCAAATCGGCCTGGCAATCGAGGCAAAATCCGCAAGGGTCCTGGTGGGTGCCGGCGCAAAGCAGGCATTGGCGGGCTCGTGCCTGGCGCAGGAAATCCTGCAGCCATGTGGAGCTGTTAACTTTTTGCTTGAGAAAAGTTGACAGCTTTTGGGGCGTGCTTATCATGGTGCGTTATGACATCCGGTCTCGCATGTTCGTCCTGAAAGGTCGAATCCTGTTCGACCGCCGCCCAGTATAACCGCATCAGGATCATGTTATGAGCGCAGCCACATTGATGTCCCCGGGTCAGAATTCACTTCGCCACGATTGGACGCACGAGGAAGTGCAGGCGCTGTTCGCTCTGCCGTTCAACGATTTGTTGTTTCAGGCTCAGACGGTGCATCGCCAGTTCTTCGATCCCAATGAGGTGCAGATCAGCACGTTGCTGTCCATCAAGACCGGCGCCTGCCCAGAAGACTGTGCGTACTGCCCACAAAGTGGTCACCATGGCACCGATCTCGAAAAAGAAAAGCTGATGGAAGTAGCCAAGGTCGTGGAAGAGGCACGTGCCGCCCGCGACAGTGGCGCCTCCCGCTTTTGCATGGGGGCGGCCTGGCGTAACCCTCATGACCGCGACATGCCGTATGTGCTGGACATGGTGCGTCAGGTGAAAGCGCTGGGGCTGGAAACCTGCATGACCCTGGGCATGCTGACCGAAGGCCAGGCGCAGTCACTGGCTGGCGCCGGACTCGACTACTACAACCACAACCTGGACACCTCTGAAGCCTTCTACGGCAACATCATCACCACCCGTACCTACGCCGATCGCCTGCAAACCCTGGCAAACGTGCGCGACGCTGGCATGAAAGTCTGCTGCGGCGGGATCATGGGTATGGGCGAGTCCCTGGAGGATCGCGCGGCGTTGCTGGTGCAGCTGGCGAATCTGCCCCAGCACCCGGACAGCGTGCCCATCAACATGCTGGTGGCGGTGAAGGGAACTCCCCTGGAAGGCCAGGAGAAAATGGATCCGTTCGATTTCATCCGCACCATTGCCGTGGCCCGGATCCTGATGCCCCAATCCCATGTGCGTTTGTCCGCCGGGCGGGAGGACATGAACGAGCAAACCCAGTCCCTGTGCTTCTTTGCGGGCGCCAACTCCATCTTCTACGGCGAAAAACTGCTGACCACGCCCAACCCGGAAGCGCATAAGGACATGCAACTGCTGAAGAAACTGGGCATTCGCCCGGAGCAGCGGGAGGAAGTCCACAGCGAGGAAGAGCAGGAAGAGGCGCTGGTTCAGGCTCTGGAACAGCAGCAATATCGTGACGTTTTCCACGATGCCAGCAAGCCTCAGCTTAGCGCCTGACATCTATGGGCCGCATTGGCGATTTGCAGCCAGCACTGGACGCTCGGCGCGAGCAGGGGCTCTGGCGGGAGCGCCGGCTGCTGGAATCCGCACAGGGGGTTGAAGTCCGCGTCGACGGCCGCGATTGCCTGGCGTTCTGCAGCAACGATTACCTGGGACTGGCCAATCATCCCCAGGTGATCGAGGCCTTCCAGCAAGCGGCGTCGATTTATGGCGTCGGTGCGGGCGCCTCGCACTTGGTCAATGGCCATCATCGCGAACATCATCTGCTTGAAGAAGCGCTCGCGGCATTCACCGGGCGCCCCCGCGCCTTGCTGTTCTCCACCGGCTATATGGCCAATCTCGGCGCGGTCACCGCGTTGGTGGGGCGTGATGGCCTGGTGCTGGAAGATCGCCTCAATCACGCCTCCCTGCTCGATGCGGGCCTGCTCAGCAGCGCCAAGTTCCTGCGCTATCGGCATGCCTGTTCCGACGCGCTGGCGGAGCGCCTGCGGGAGGCGGGCGAGCGGCCGACCCTGGTGGTGACGGATGGCGTCTTCAGCATGGATGGCGATATTCCGCCCCTGCGAGCCATGGCCGACCTGTGTCGCCAACAGGGTGCCTGGCTGATGGTGGACGATGCGCACGGGCTCGGTACTCTGGGCGAACAGGGCGGCGGCTGCCTTGAGCAACTGAATCTGTCGATGGAGGATGTCCCGGTTCTGGTTGGAACCTTGGGGAAGGCTTTTGGCACCGCCGGCGCCTTTGTGGCGGGCAGCGATGAGCTGATCGAAACCCTGATCCAGTTCGCCCGCACCTACATCTATACCACCGCCATGCCACCGGCGGTTGCGGCGGCGACCCGGGTTAGTTTGCAGCTCGCCCGCGAAGAACATTGGCGGCGCCAGCATCTGACTCGGCTCATTAGCCGCTTTCGCGCGGAGATGCCGGGTCTTGGTTTTACCCTCATGGCGTCGGAAACGGCCATTCAACCCGTCTTGATGGGCGGGGCAGAGGCCGCGTTGGCCATGAGCGAAGCGCTGGAAGCCCGGGGCATCCTGATTACCGCGATCCGTCCGCCGACCGTTCCAGCTGGCAGCGCGCGCCTGCGAGTGACCTTCAGTGCGGCCCATACGGATCAGCATCTGGATCGATTGTTGGACGCGTTTGCCGCGGTGCGAGGTCTGCTGTGAGAATTCTGTTGATTGGCGGTTGGGGCATGCCGGCAGCGGTGCTGGAACCATTGCGCATGGCGCTGGGGATCGGGCGCGAACATTGTCTGCTGCTGGACAGGCCGCTGGCGCAGTGGCGGCAACAGGCACAGGCGGCCATCACGCCGGGCTCGGTGCTGGTGGGCTGGTCCCTTGGCGGGAGCTTGGCCCTGGAGCTGGCCGGCGAGGTACGCGACCGGGTCACGGCCGTGGTCACCATCGGTTCCAATCCCCATTTCCTGGCCACGCCAGACTGGCCCCATGGGTATGACGCGACGCAGTTCGACCTCTTTGCCCAGGAGCTTGCCAGAGATCCAGCGGCGACCCTGGCACGATTCACTGCTCTGGCCACCCTGGGGAGTCAGCATCAACGGGAAGAGGCCCGGTGGATGCGGGCACAGTTGGAGCCGGAGACCCGGTTCAGCGCAGCGGTGCTTGAAGAAACCCTGAGTGCATTGCGTCTGCTGGATAACCGCGAGCGCTTGGCGAATCTGGACCTGCCAGTACTTCACCTGCTGGGGCAGGCGGACACTCTGGTGCCGGCGGCGCTGGCGGCCGATCTGCGGGCGCTCAATCCTGGGCATCAGGTCCGGATAATCGAGGGTATGGCGCATTTGCCCAGTTTTCGATATGCCTCAGAAACCGCCGAGGCGGTGAGGGAGTTCGTGCTGCCGATGCTGCGGAGTTGGTGCTGATGACGCAGCGCATGCCATCGATGCCTGCTCGGAGCAGACCATGATCGACAAGCGTCTGATCGCCGAGTCATTTAGCCGGGCCGCCGCCTCCTACGACAGTGCTGCGCGCCTGCAAAGGCTGGTGGGCGAGTCCCTGCTGAGTCGTTTGCCGGCCGGGCTTTCGCCCCGCAATATTCTGGATCTGGGATGCGGCACAGGCCATTTTACCCAGGCCTTGGCGGCCCGCTATCCGGCAGCGGACATTTATGGGCTGGACCTGGCCTTGGGCATGTTGGAGTACGCGCGACGGCATAGCACGGGTAACCTGCACTGGATTGGCGGTGATGCGGAGAAGCTGCCGCTGGCGAGTGGGAGCATCGATCTTTTGTTCTCCAGCCTGGCGATCCAGTGGTGTACCGAGCTTCCCTCCTTGTTCAGAGAGATGCGGCGGGTTGTGCGCCCGGGCGGACTGATTCTGTTTTCAACCCTTGCCGATGGCACGCTGTGGGAGTTGCGTCAGGCCTGGCAGGCGGTGGATCAGTATCGCCATGTCAACGACTTTGCGCCGCTGGCGGATCTGCGTCAGACCGTGGCTGAGGTGGATTTCGCCGAGGCGAGCGTCGAACAGCAGACACTCGTGCTTGAACATCAGGATTTGCGCGAGCTGACCTCGGAGCTGAAGCGGCTGGGCGCGCACAACCTCAACCAGGGCCGACCCCAGGGCATGACGGGCCCTGAACGTCTGCGCCGTTTGCTGAAGGCCTATGAATCATTCCGTACGCCAGCCGGAACCTTGCCTGCCACCTGGCAGGTGGTTTATGGCGGCCTGCGGGTCTAGTCGGAAGAGAAGAAGTCGGAAGAGAAGAATAGGAGGGGCAGGGCGAGCATGAGCAGGCAGCGGGCTTTTTTCGTCACGGGCACCGATACGGAGGTTGGCAAAACCTTTGTCACCACCGCGTTGCTGCAAGCGGCCCGGCAGCAGGGGCTGACCACCTTGGCCATCAAGCCTGTCGCGGCGGGCTGTGAGGAAACGCCGGAGGGGTTGCGCAATGAGGATGCCCTGGCACTGCAACAGGCCATGACCGCCAGGTTGAACTATGCCGAGGTGAATCCCATCGCGCTGCGGGCGCCGATTGCGCCCCATATTGCAGCCAGGTATGAGAGGGTGGAGCTGTCGGCCTCGCGCCTGAGCGACCATTGCCGGCAGTTGATGCAGGCTGATGTGGACCTGGTGCTGATTGAAGGTGCGGGTGGCTGGCGGGTGCCGCTCAATGAGCGGGAGAACCTGAGTGATTTGCCCAAGACCTTGAAGCTGCCCGTTATCCTGGTGGTGGACATGCGTCTGGGGTGCTTGAATCACGCATTGCTGACCGCCGAGGCAATCGAGCGCGATGGCTTGCAGCTGGCCGGGTGGGTCGCTAACCAGGTGCATCCGCAACCCATGCCAGAGCTGGGGGCGAACCTCGAAACCCTGGCGCTGCGGCTGCAAGCGCCGCGGTTAGGCATTATTCCCCATATGCAAATTTCCGCTGTGGGCGGTGCCGTTGACGCGGCTGCCTGCCTGGATCTCGCACCTCTGCTGCGCGACTGACCTTGGCGCTGTGCCAGGGCAGCGAGGAAATTTCTTGCAGCCTGTTTGATAAATGTACAAATCGGTGTTTGACTTACTATAAACGCGGGTGATTACTTCGCTGTCGAAGCCCGTCCAGTATTGGAGCAGTATCCCATGGCGATTAGTTCGGTATTGCACACAGGTCTTCAGGGAATCCAGACCGGTCTGAACGGCGTTCAGAAAAGTGCCCAGACGATTGCAACCGCGACAACGGAAAATAATCCAGCCAGCACCGAACGGATGACCGATGCACTGGTGGAGCTCAAGCTTTATGAGCATGAAGTTAAAGGTTCAGCGCGGGTTGTACAGGCCGCCGATCAGATGATGGGCAGCTTGCTGGATACCTTCGCCTGATCCAGGACAGGTCGTTCCCTTCTACCAAGCCATAAATCCTTTTCGTTCTAGCGCCGATGTGGCGCTCATCTCCTTTCCTGCAATACAGACCTTCTCTATCTTACGCGGTACTCAAACTTTCCCTTTGCGATTTCACGCACGTTTGCAGGTTTATGCCTATTGCGAGCCGACTGGAATCTTGACAATGGACTAAAGCAAACGTATGTTTCAAACAGTTGTTTGATGTGGTGCCTGGTTCGTTCGTCCGCATCCCTGAGAACCCTGAACTAGTTGATTGACGTACAGACTGACCCGGAGTAGCCGCCTGACGGGCGCGCCATCTGAGAGACTCGAGGTAACATCCTATGCCGGAATACAAAGCTCCCTTACGTGATATTCGTTTCGTAATGAATGAATTGCTCAACGCGGAAGAGCATTACAGCAAGCTGCCTGGCGGCGAAGAAGCCACCCCGGATATGGTGGAAGCCATCATTGGTGAAGGCGCCAAGTTTGCCGAGCAGGTGATTGGACCGCTGAACCAGGCGGGGGATCGCGAAGGTTGTACCTGGTCTGAAGAAGGCGTGAAGACGCCGACTGGATTCAAAGACGCATACAAGCAGTACGTAGAAGGTGGCTGGCCGGCGCTGAGCTCACCCCCCGAGCTGGGTGGTCAGGGTCTGCCTGAGTCCCTCGGTCTGGTCATCAGCGAAATGGTGGCAACCGCGAACTGGGCATGGCAGATGTATCCCGGCCTGAGCCACGGTGCGGTAGCAACCATCCAGACGCACGGTACCGATCAGCAGAAGCAAGACTACCTGGTCAAGCTGATTTCTGGTGAGTGGACCGGCACCATGTGCTTGACCGAGCCGCACTGCGGATCCGACCTGGGTATCCTGCGCTCCAAGGCCGAGCCCAATGCGGATGGCTCCTACAGCATCACTGGCACCAAGATCTTCATCTCCGCTGGCGAGCACGACATGGCGGACAACATTGTCCACATCGTACTGGCCCGTCTGCCTGACGCGCCTGCTGGCACCAAGGGCATCTCCCTGTTCATCGTGCCCAAGTTCCTCCCTGATGGAAACGGTGGTATTGGCGAGCGCAACAACGTGACCTGCGGCTCCATCGAACACAAGATGGGTATCCACGGTAACTCCACCTGTGTCATGAACTTCGACGGTGCCAAGGGCTTCCTGATTGGACCGGAGAACAAAGGTCTGGCTTGCATGTTCACCTTCATGAACATTGCTCGTCTGGGTACCGCCATGCAGGGTCTGGGCGCCGCCGAGCTGTCGTTCCAGGGCGCACTCAAGTATGCCAAGGACCGTCTGGCCATGCGCTCCCTGTCCGGCGTGAAGAACCCGAACGGCCCGGCTGACCCCATCATCGTTCACCCGGACGTGCGTCGTATGCTGCTGACCCAGAAAGCCTTTGCAGAAGGCGGCCGGGCACTGATTTACTTCGCTGCGCAACAGGGTGACTTGGTCAGCCATGGTGCGGACGAAGAAACCCGTAAGGACGCCGACGAAATGTTGAGCTTCCTGACGCCGATTGCGAAAGCCTTCCTGACCGAAACCGGTTACGAAGCAGCTAACCTGGGTGTACAGGTCTACGGCGGTCACGGTTTCATCTCCGAGTGGGGTATGGAGCAGATTGTGCGCGATACCCGGATTGCCTTGCTGTATGAAGGCACCACCGGTATTCAGGCACTTGACCTGCTGGGCCGTAAGATTCTGATGACCCAAGGCGAGTCGCTGAAGCGCTTCACCAAGCTGGTGCACACCTTCTGCAAGGAAAACGCTGACAACGAGCAGATGAAGCAATTCGTCGAGCCGCTGCAGAAGCTGAACAAGGAATGGGGCGAGCTCACCATGAAGGTGGGTATGACTGCCATGAAGAACCGCGACGAAGTCGGTGCCGCCTCCGTGGACTACCTGATGTACTCCGGTTACGTGACCCTGGCGTACTTCTGGGCCCGCATGGCGCTGACTGCTCAGCAGGCACTGGCTGCCGGTACCACCGAAGAAGGCTTCTACACTTCCAAGGTGCAGACTGCACGCTTCTACTTCGAGCGTATTCTGCCGCGTACCCGCACCCATGCGGAAACCATGCTGTCAGGTGCTTCCAACCTGATGGAAATGTCGGTTGAGAACTTCGCGTTCTAAGACAGACAAAAAATCCGAGCCCGCCTTTATGGCGGGCTTTTTTGTGGTTCGCGATAGGGTGTCAGGATACTGTTACGGCATGAGTTTATCGCCGGAATAGGGTAAAATGGCGCGCCTAAATTTGACATGGTGGCCGGTGCAGGTCCGCATTCCACCAAAACGCTAGTTGAGGATTGTGAAATGGCTGAGTATCAAGCTCCCTTGCGCGACATGCGCTTTGTCCTGAATGAAGTTTTCGAAGCGAGCAAGCTGTGGGCATCGCTGGCTGGAACCCGTGAAACGGTGGACTCTGAAACGGCCGAGGCCATTCTGGAAGAAGCTGGCAAGATCTCCATGTCCCTGTTGGCGCCTCTGAACCGCAGTGGCGACGAAGAAGGCTGCTCCTGGAAAGATGGCGTGGTGACCACGCCCAAGGGCTTCAAGGAAGCCTACGCCACCTTTATCGAAGGCGGCTGGTGCAGCGTGGGCGGCAACCCGGAATTCGGCGGCATGGGCATGCCCAAGATGATCGGTGGTCAGATCGAGGAAATGGTACAGGCCGCCAACATGTCGTTCGGTCTTTACCCCATGCTCACCGCTGGCGCCTGCCTGGCCATTGACTCCCATGCCACGGAAGAGCTGAAGAACACCTACCTGCCCAACATGTACTCAGGTGTTTGGGCCGGCTCCATGTGTCTGACCGAACCCCACTCCGGCACCGACCTGGGTATCATCCGTACCAAGGCCGAGCCCCAATCCGATGGCAGCTACTCCCTGACCGGCACCAAGATCTTCATCACCGGCGGTGAGCATGACCTGAGCGAGAACATCATCCACCTGGTTCTGGCGAAACTGCCCGACGCGCCTGCAGGCAGCCGGGGGATTTCCCTGTTCCTGGTGCCCAAGTTCCTGGTCAATGCCGATGGTTCCGTGGGCGAGCGCAACAAGGTGAGCTGTGGTTCCATCGAGCACAAGATGGGCATCAAGGCCTCCGCCACCTGTGTCATGAACTTTGATGGCGCCAAGGGCTGGCTGGTGGGCGAGCTCAACCGCGGCCTGAACTGCATGTTCACCATGATGAACTACGAGCGTCTGGGCGTTGGCATTCAGGGGCTGTCGGCTGCCGATCGTTCTTACCAGAGCGCCGTAGAATACGCCCGGGATCGTCTCCAGGGTCGTGCCGCGACCGGTGCCCAAAACCCGGACAAGGTGGCGGACCCCATCATCGTTCACCCGGACGTACGCCGCATGCTGCTGACCATGCGCGCCTTTATCGAAGGCAGCCGTGCGTTCTCCACCTACGTGGCACGTTTCCTGGACATCGCCAAGTTCTCCGATCAGGCTGAGCAAAAGCAGGAAGCAGAAGCCATGGTCGCTCTGATGACGCCGGTGGCGAAAGCCTTCATGACCGACCGTGGTCTGGATTGCACCGTGATGGGCCAGCAGGTATTCGGTGGTCACGGTTATATCCGTGAATGGGGTCAGGAGCAGCTGGTTCGTGACGTGCGGATCGCGCAGATCTACGAAGGCACCAATGGCGTTCAGGCACTCGACCTGATGGGCCGTAAAGTGGTCGCCAACGGTGGTAAGTTTTACGAAATCTTTGCGCGTGAAGTGGCTCAGTTCATCGAAGCCAACCAGGACGACGCAGCGCTGAAAGAGTTCATCGCACCGCTGGCCGCTGCCATCGAGCGTCTGTCCGATGTCACCGAGCATGTCCTGTCCGCTGCGGCGAAGAACCCCAACGAAGTGGGTGCTGCGTCCGTGGACTACCTGGACCTGTTTGGTTACACCGCGCTGGCCTACATGTGGGCGAAAATGGCCAAGGTGGCCGCGCCCAAGGTAGAAGCGGAAGGCGAAGGCTTCTACGCCACCAAGCTGGTTACGGCACGCTTCTATTACAAGCGCTTGCTGCCGAAGACGCTGTCACTGGCCGAGAGCATCAAGGCTGGTGCGGACGAGATGATGGTTCTGCCTGCAGCGCAGTTCTAGGATCTGTTTTAGCCTGTACTGTGGCGCCGGTGGCGCCCCGGCAATTTGAGCCCGGTTTCTGCCGGGCTTTTTTGTTTTTGGGGAGGCGGTCCTTATCGGACATAAGCGGCGGTTTTGTATAGTTTTTGCTCCCTCTCCCTCTGGGAGAGGGTAGGGGTGAGGGGGGCTCAGGCTGGCTTGTGGCACAAACTTCGTTCCGCGCCTGCTTGGGCGGGCCCCCCCCCCCCCCCCCCCCCACG
>JAEZAA010000180.1 GCA_023430625.1 Pseudomonadota bacterium | reverse complement strand
CCGATCAAGGGCTATGACGCCAACGGCAACATCCTCAAGTACAGCGATGGCGAGATCGTTCCCTTCGAGATCACCAACCCCTATCTGGAATTTGCCTATGACGAAACCAATGGTCAGATCGTCGGCGTCCGATTGGGCATGGGCGAAGCCAAGGGGATTATGTCCGGTGCCTTCCAGACCTTAACTGGCAATCTTGGCGTGAACGTTATTGATAAGGGCGAAGGGCTCAATTTTGAGCACATGGCCACGGATTACTGCCAGGGCGATCAATGTGGCGTGTTACAAAACGGGCTGGGCATGATCAATGAACAATTCAGAAATGGCGCGCAGCTGACTGCACGGGCAGTGCTGCTGAATGCCAATGGCGAACGTGATTCCATCCGTGCGCAGTATCTGGGGGTGCCCAACGGAGAGGCACTGTACTTAGAAAATGTCGATAGCGCGATTGTGACCGCGCTGCAGGTTATGGGGGGCTTTGGATTAAAGAATACGTTTGAAGCCGTCGATAATGGCGTCAACATCATCAACCAGGACTGTCAGGTGATCGGCGTCGCTTCCTGTCTTCCGCTGGAGAATTACCAAAGCATTTCCATCGGACAGATTACGGGAACCGACGGCGAGCGTTATTTGACCGATAAAGCAGGCGGCATGTTTATATCGTTTTCCGGCATTGGCGACGATGCGAACGAGGCTGGCCGTCTGGAATGGTTGAATGACATCAACAAGGAAAACCCGACGGTCGATGACTTCATGAAAGTGACTTCCGGCTTTTTCATGAACATCCCCGATAGCAATGCCCAGATGAACCTGCACGACATGGTCAACGGGACGGACCGGGTTCGGACCGAGTACATCAATATGCCCGCGCGGCAGCTTTTCTAATCCCTCGAAATGTCATTTGGGCCGGATCTGCGATGGTGTGTGGATATCACTGCCACATCGCAGATCTGGCCTTATCGCTGCTCTGTAGAAGCGGTTTGGTACCTGTGGAACGCCTGTAGGCCAGGCTGCCTATAGCGGCACCGTCCATCTAAATCCTCGTTTCCTGTTTTTTATTCCTTTCTATCTACCTTTAGCGTCAGCTGCCTTCAGCTTCAGGTTGTTTTCCCGGTGTAGAGAGAGGATTCCGGACCGGTTGCAGCGGCCGATTCTTCTCCCAAATCGCAAGCAGGATGAGGCCGTAGGCGAGCACTCGAATCAAGTAATAGAGCGGGGTCTCCTCGCTGCGGAAGGCGCCGGCGCCGAGAAAGATCCGGTTCAGACTTTCGATGAAAAACGACGAGGCGAAGTAAAGGAAGAAACGGTCGCGGCTGTTGCGCCAAAAACGCAGGAAGAACAGGCCTGCCAGCGCCGATCCCATGGCAATTGCACCAACTACAAGCTCGTCCATCCTAAGTCTCCTTAAGCGTCATCCCAAATCAGGCCATACAACAGCAGGATAATGGCGCTAAGGGCCGCTGCGAGGCGCCAGCCATAGAGGTCTACCGTTGGAAAGAAAATCTGATCCATGACAACCAGCAGGTTGTTGATCGAGGAGCCGACAAAGAAGAGGCCGCTCCAGAGCAATAGGCGAAAACGATTATGGACGTAGCCTCTGAGGAGCAGGAACGCACAGGCAAATGAGGTGAGTGCACAGAGCGAGTAAATGATCTGCACCATGGTCAGGAATCCTTTCTCCACCGAAAGGCGTCGGCAAACTGTTGGGCCTTGCGGTCAATCTTGGAGTGAACAATGTTGGTTACTTCCAAAAGGTTCTTTGCATAACATTCCGCCAGTCGATCCACGAGCTGGCGAAGCTGGTCGGAACTGGGCTGGTAGCGGTAGGCAGGCGGCTCGGCCTGCTCAAGGCTGATAAAGCCTGCTGCACTCAGCTCCTCCAACAGCCCTGCTGCTGCTTTTTCGCTGATATAGAGTCGTTCAGCGACATTCCGTTCCAACCACACCTGATCCGGCTTACCACGTAGCAGCAGGATGGCTTCCAGATGCGGAATCGACGCAATGCTTCTTAGAATGAAGCGCTGCAGGTCTTCCGGGATTGGTTCGCGAATCATAATAGACAACACTTTTGGCTAAAAAACATACGCCAGGCCAACGCCATCGGCCTGGCGCTCGAATCCAGAGCTAGCGATACAGCCAGACCCGCATCTGCGCGAGCAATTGGTCGGTATCCACCGGCTTGGACGCATAATCGGACGCGCCTGATTCCAGGCAGCGTTCCCGATCACCCTTCATGGCCTTGGCGGTCAGGGCGATGATCGGCAGTTCCTTGAGGTGCTCCTGCTTGCGAACTTCCTGCATGGTTTGGTAACCATCCATCTCGGGCATCATGATGTCCATCAAAACGATATCGATATCATCCGTTTCCGCCAGCTTGTCCAGGGCTTCCCGGCCGTTTTCCGCCGTCACCACCTGCATGCCCTGTGTTTCCAAAACACAGGTGAGGGCAAAAAGGTTGCGTACGTCGTCGTCAACAAGCAAGACCCGTTTGCCTTCGAGCAACTTACCCGTCGGTGCCAGTTTCTCAAGCTTGGCCCGCTTGCTCTCCGGCAGTTGGCGTTTCACCCGGTGCAGGAAGTGGGCGGTCTCAAGTGTCAGTCGGTCCAAGGAACGGCCACCTTCGAGTACCACGGCCGCACCTAGATCCTTTAGCTCATCTTCCATCTTGCGGTCGATCTGGCTGGCGGTATAAACCACGGCCGGAATCGCGGCCAGCGACTGATCCTGGCGAATCTCCTGGAGGAGCGCCAGACCGTCCATATCCGGAAGGTCCAGGTCCAGCACGATGCCCTGGTAGAGGCGGCTGCGTAGTTCGCTTAGGGCTTCGCTGGCGCTTGAGGCTGCCTGTAGCTCAATGTCGCTCCCTTCCAGTTCATGGAAGATAGCATCCCGTTTTTCCGGGTTATTTTCGATCACCAGCAGGGCGCGCACAGGGCGAACCGCTTCCTGCAGAATATGCGTGAGCACCTGTGCCAAGGCCTGGATGTCGACCGGCTTGGCGGTATAGCTGGCAATGCCATACTGCTCCGTGCCGGCCGGCTCGTCACGAATGGAGAGCACGTGCACCGGAATGTGCAAGGTCCGGGAGTCCTGCTTTAACATCTCGGCAATTTCCCAACCGTCGGCGTCGGGCAGGGTGAGGTCGAGTGTGATGGCATCGGGCTGATACTCTCTGGCCAGCAGCAAACCTTCCCGGCCGCTCGCGGTGACCAAGGTCTTGAAGCCTCGTTCGTGCGCCATGTCTTGCAGGGTTCGGGTGAAGGTGATGTCGTCTTCAATGATCAGCAGCACCGTGTCCTGAGCGGAGATGACATCCCGGTCGTCCGCCAGGCCCGGGGCGTGGGGCAGGGCCGGTGCGGAAAAGTCCTCATGCTGGAGCAGTCGTACTGGCTTGCGCAGCATTTTTTCCGGTGGAACGGCGACGAATCCCTGTTGCGGCAGGTAAAAGATGAAGCTGGTGCCGACACCTTCTTCACTTTCTACCTTGAGTTCACCGCCTAAAAGGTGTGCGATCTCGCGGCTGATCGCGAGGCCGAGTCCGGTGCCGCCGTAACGTCTGGACGTACTGGAATCAGCCTGTTGGAACGCCTCAAAAATCAACCGCTGCTTGGCCTTTGGAATGCCGATGCCGGTATCGCTGACAGTGAAGGCCACGACCTGAGTGGCGCGGTTCAGTAGGGTGCTGTCCGCTGACCAGCCTTGAGTGGCAATGCCTACCGACAAACGTACATGTCCGTGGGCGGTAAACTTGATGGCGTTGGCGAGCAGGTTCTTCAGAACCTGTTTCAGACGCTGACTATCGGTGCGCAGACTGATCGGCAAATTCTGTCCGATCTCTAGTTCGAACTTGAGTCCCTTTGCTTCAGCCAAGTGCTGGAAGGTTTGGGTGATATGGGACGTCAGACCTTGGAGTGGTACATCTTCCACGTCCAGAGTGACATTGCCGGACTCGATCTTCGACAGGTCGAGAATGTCGTTGATCAGGTGTAGCAGATCGGTACCGGCGCCATGAATCGTGCTCACCATGTCGATTTGCTTATCGGAGAGGTTGGCATCCCGGTTATGGCGCAACTGCTCCGCCAGCAGCAGCAAACTGTTGAGGGGTGTCCGCAGCTCATGGGACATGTTGGCCAGGAACTCGGACTTATACTTGGAAGTCAGCGCCAGCTGTTCCGCTTTTTCCTGGAGGTGGCCACGGGCGATCTCGATTTCACGGTTCTTGCGTTCGACCTCGGCGTTCTGTGCGCTAAGCTGCAATGCCTTGGTCTCCAGCTCCGCATTGGTCTTTTGCAGTTCGTCCTGCTGGGCCTTCAATTCCGACGCCAGCGTTTGGGATTGCAACAACAGCGTTTCGGTGCTGGAGGCCGATTCGATGGCATTGAACACAATGCCGAGACCTTCCGCCAACTGATCGAGGAAGGTCAGATGGATCGACTGGAAGCGCTCGAACGAGGCAAGCTCAATGACCGCCTTGACCACGCCCTCGAACAGAATGGGCAACACGACAATGTTTCT
>JAEZAA010000167.1 GCA_023430625.1 Pseudomonadota bacterium | reverse complement strand
CGCCATGGCCAGGCGTTTGATGTGCCCGTCGATCAGGTTTTTCAGGGCGATCAGCAGGCCCAGGCCAACGAAGGCGCCTGGTGGCAGAATGGCAAATAGGAAATCCGGGTAGTCGGCGAAGACTTCGATTTCCCAGCTCTTCGCCGCCGGCCCAAACACCAGATCCATGCCCTGGAACAGGGTGCCCTGGCCGATGAGCTCGCGCATGCCGCCCAACAAGACGAGGAGGGCGGCAAAGCCCAGGGCCATCATGAAACCGTCCACGGCCGATGGCAGCAATCCGTTCTTGCTGGCAAAGGCGTCCGCTCGGCCCAGCACCACACAATTGGTCACGATCAACGGGATGAAAATCCCCAGGGTCTGGTACAGCTCGTAGGTGAAGGCCTGCATCAAGAGTTCGGTGCAGGTCACGAGCGAGGCGATGATCATGACAAACGCGGGAATACGGATGGTGTCCGGCACATAGTTGCGCACCAGAGACACCGCCAGGTTGGAACCGGTCAGCACCATGGCCGTTGCAATGCCCAGGCCCACCGCATTGGCCACCGTGGAGGTCACCGCCAGCAGCGGACAAAGCCCCAGCAGCTGGACCAAGCCGGGGTTATTCTTCCAGAGACCTTCTTGAACGATGTCGCGCAGGCTTTTAGTTGCCATGGCCAGTGGCCTCCAACGCCGGGGATTGATTGGACAGCAGAGTGTCCTGGTTTTCCTTGAAGAACAGCAGCGCATTTTGCACGGAGCCAACCACTGCGCGCGGGGTAATGGTGGCACCGGTCATCTGATCGAACGCACCGCCATCCTTCCGCACTTTCCAGCCGTCAGGTTCAGGGTTGTGCAGGGATTTGCCATTAAAGTCGAGTACCCAGTCGGATTTGCGGATTTCGACCTTGTCGCCAAGGCCGGGTGTTTCCTTGTGGGAAATGACACGAACGGCCCTGATCACGCCCTCTTGATCGATGCCCACCAGCGACCAGATTTCACCGCTATAGCCTTCCGGTGCCACCGTGGTGAGGATAACGCCGACTGGCGTGCCATTGCGCTTGGCGATAAAGGCTTCCGTGGGCATGCTGGTGCCGAGCAGTTTGCTGGGCGGAATCTGGATGCTGTCTTCCAGCAAATCGTTGTCATGTTCCTCGGCCGGAAAAATCTCCAGCAGCGCTGCGGATCGGGCGCGCTTTTCCGACTCGGCGATCCGTTCTGCGGTGGAAACCTGGGTGACGGCAATCAGGCCCGCCGTCACCATGGCGAACAATCCTAAGCCGATGGCATTGTGGCGAATGGTCTGAAACAGTGGATTCATTTGGCACGGCCTCCGATCCCCTGGTTCGGCCGCTGATGGCCGTAGGTGCGGGGCTGGGTGTAATAGTCGATGAAGGGCGCGGCGAAGTTCATCAGGAGAACGGCAAAGGCCACGGCGTCCGGATATCCGCCATAGCTGCGGATGACATAGACCAGGATGCCGATGCCGGCGCCGTAGACCAGTCGACCACGGTTACTGGTGGCCGACGTCACCGGATCGGTGGCGATGAAGAAGGCGCCCAGCATGGTAGCGCCACCCAGCAGGTGCAGCGTCATGGGCGTGCTGGAGTCCGGATCCCAGCCGAATAACAGTGAACAGGCCGCCAGCGCACCAAGCATGCCAATCGGTGTGTGCCAGGTGATGATCTTGCGGTAAAGCAGGAACAGACCGCCGGCAATATAGCCCAGGCTGACCCATTCCCAGCCCAAGGCGACCAGGTCGCCGAAAATTGGCTTGGTCTGAATCTCGGTGGCCAGGGCAGCGCCTACTTCGTGCTTGTAGACATCGAGCGGCGTCGCCATGGTAAAGGCGTCGATGCCGCCGTTGATTGCGCCGGTGAAGATGTAGGTGAGGGTATCCAGGAAACCGGGCATTCCGGATTCCAGCAAGGCAGCCGGGGCGGCCCAACGGGTGGTCATATAGACCGGAAAGGACACCAGCAGCAGGGCGTAGCCCACCATGGCCGGATTGAACGGGTTATAGCCCATCCCGCCATAGAGGTGCTTGGCAATCACGATGGCCACGCCGACACCCACTAACGTCACCCACCAGGGTGAGTAAGGCGGCAGCGCAAGCCCCAGCAGGATGGCGGTGACGATGGCACTGTAATCGCGCAGGTAGAACAGCACCGGGCGGCGGCGCAGCAGCAACACCAGCGACTCGCAGGCCACCGCGACAAGACAGGCCCAGACCACATTGATCAGGGTGCCCCAGCCGAAAAACCAGGTCAGCGCGATCAAGCCCGGCAGGGTGGCCAGTGCCACCGTCTGCATGATCGAGCCGGTCCGGTTGGGGCCGTGCAGGTGAGGTGAGGTAATGCGGAGAAATGCCATGGGTTTTACCTATGTACCGCTTGAAGTGGCGGCGGATGCAGTGCGGGCGGCGTCCAACGCACTCCGTGCGGTGTCCACGCGAACCTTGTTCTTCTCCACGGCACGGGTCAGCTTCTCGATGTTCTCGGGGGCTGCGTCGGCCAGGGCCTGTTCCATCTTGTGCAGTTTGTCCTCGGCCTTGGCCAGCTGGCTTTCCAGTTCCTCAATGCTGACCTGAGGCTCGGTTGCGGGCTGCGCGGTTGCAGACGCTGCCTGTAGTTTCTGTTGCGCCTCGTGCAATGCCTGGCGCGCAGCATCGACCCGTACCTGGTTTTTTTCCACGGCCCGCGTCAGCTTCTCCACATTTTCCGGATTGCTCTGGCGGGCATCCTCCAGCGCCTGGTGCATCTTCGCCAGCTTGGCCTCGGCCTTCTCCAGCTGCTGCGCCAGTTCGTCCACAGAGACCTCGGCAACTGGCTCGGGCTCCGTGGGTGCTGCGGCGGTTGTACCCTGGGCTTGGGCCAGCTTCTGTTCCGCCTCGGCCAGTTTCGCCAGACTGGCCTGCAGTGAGGCTTCCAGTTGTTCGGCACGCGCCGGATCCTGGGCGCGGGTGGTCTCGATGACCTGGCGCATGGTGTCCACTTTATTGCGTGCCCGCGCCACGGCCCGTTCCAGTTGCCCGATATCCTCGGCCGGGGTTGCAGGGGCCGGTGCGGCGGAGGAAGGCACGCTGGCGGCACTGCGGGCCTGATCCAGTTCGGCCTGGGCCTGGCGCACCCGCTCCTCGTTCTTGCGGACCGCGTTTTCCAGCTTCTCGACCTGATCAGGATTCTGCTGGCGAGCTTCCTCCAGCATATCCCGCATCTTGGCGAGTTTGGCCTGGGTTTTCTGCAGGTTGTCTTCCAGCGTGGCCAGATCAACGGTCGGCGCGGCAACCGCCTGCTTCTTGGCCGTGGCCCGTTCCAGGGCGGCCTGAATGACGGCGGCCTTGTCGGGCGCGGCGACCGCATCCTGCTTGGCGGCCTGCGCCTGCTTGGCGGCCTGCGCCTGGGCGGCGGCCTCGGCACGCGCCTTGCGCTTGGCTTCCTTCTCGGCCAGCTCCCGTTCCTGACGGGCCTGACGTTGCTCGAAACGTTCCCGGGCCCGGTTGGCCTTCTCCTGCTCCTCCCGCTCCCGACGGATTTCCGCCTTGGTGTGACGGTAGTACTGCACCAGCGGAATACTGCTGGGGCACACGTACGAGCAGGCGCCGCATTCGATGCAGTCCATCAGGTTGAACTGTTCGGCCTTGTCCAGCTCGTTGGAGCGGGAGAACCAGTAAAGCTGCTGGGGCAGCAGTTCCGCCGGGCAGGCTTCCGCGCACAGACCGCAGCGGATGCAGGCCAGCGCCGGCGAGGGCGGCGGCAGTTCTTTATGGGTGACGGCCATGACGCAGTTGGTGGTTTTGATGACCGGCACATCGGGATCGGTCAGGGTGAAGCCCATCATGGGGCCGCCCATGATCAACCGATTGGTCTTGCGGGCATCAAAGCCGCATTGACCCAACAGATGGCTGATGGGGGTGCCCAGCAGCACTTCCAGGTTTTGAGGCTGGCTGATACCGCTGCCGGTCACGGTGGTAATGCGGGAGATCAGCGGCTCGCCCAGCTGAATTGCCCGGTGCACCGCAACGGCGGTCCCCACGTTCTGGCACATGACGCCGATATCGGCGGGGATCTGGCCACTGGGGACTTCCAGCCCGGTGAGGATCTTGATTAGCTGCTTTTCACCACCGGACGGGTACTTGGTGGGAATCACGACTACTTCAATGGAGGTCTCTTTGGCCGCTTCGCGCAGAGCTGCGATGGCTTCCGGCTTGTTGTCCTCGATCCCGATCAGGCACTCGTCCGGCGTCAGGATGTGGGCCATGATGGCGAGCCCGGAGATCACCTGGTCGGCCCGTTCCCGCATCAGCATGTCGTCGGCGGTGATGTAGGGCTCGCACTCGGCGGCATTCAGAATCAGGGTGCGGACTTTGTCGCGCTTCGGCGGACGCAGCTTGATCGCGGTGGGGAAGCCAGCGCCGCCCAGACCCGCGATGCCGCATTGGCGGACCTGTTCGAGCAGTTCTTCCCGCGGCCGCTTGCGGTAATCGGGCAGGCTGTTAAGCGGTGCCCATTCGTCCTGCCCGTCTGGCTCAAGCAGGATGCAGAGATCGCTCATGCCGGACGGATGGGGCATCGGGTAATGGTCGATGGCAATGACTCGGCCCGAGGTGGGGGCATGCACGGGTACGCTGACCGGGCCCACCGCTTCGGCGATACATTGGCCTTTCAGGACGCGGTCGCCGACCTCGACGATGGGCTTGGCGGGTGTCCCAATATGCTGCTGTAACGGAAGCATCAGGCGCGCGGGCAGCGCCGCCTGACGGATAGCCCGGCCGGTGGATTGCGCCTTGTTTTCGGGCGGATGAATACCGCCGTGGAAATCCCAGATTTTTCTCATGCGGCGGCGTGCTCGCGATCGCTGGCAATGATGTGTGGGGCGGAATTCTTCGGATGATCCCAGCTCCAGCTACGCAGGGTTTGCGGCACCGGAAGCAGATCGATGCAATCGACGGGGCAGGGTTCGACGCAGAGGTCACACCCGGTGCATTCATCGGAAATCACGGTGTGCATCTGTTTGGCGGCGCCGACAATGGCATCGACCGGGCAGGCCTGGATGCACTTGGTGCAGCCGATGCATTCATCTTCGCGGATAAAGGCGACCTGTTTGACGGGCGGTGGCGCTTCGCCGTCCAGGGGTAGTGGCTCGACGCCCAGCAGGTTGGCCAGGTCCTGGATGGTGGAGTCACCACCGGGAATGCACTTGTTGATCGGGTCGCCATTGGCCACCGCTTCCGCATAGGGGCGGCAACCGGGAAAGCCGCATTGGCCACACTGGGTTTGCGGCAACAGGGCGTCGATCTGCTCGACGATGGGGTTGCCTTCCACCCGGAAGCGAACGGCCGCAAAGCCCAGGATGGCGCCAAACACCAGGGCCAGGGCGACGAGCGCGAGAACGGCGGTCAGGATGATGCTCATAACAGGTACCGCGTGTGCTTAGAATTTAACCAGGCCGGTAAAGCCCAGAAACGCCAGGGACATGAGTCCGGCCGTCACCAGTCCGATGGCCGAGCCTTTGAACGGCTCCGGCACATCCGCCGCCGCGATGCGCTCGCGCATGGCGGCGAACAGCACCATGACCAGTGCAAAGCCGACGGCGGCGCCGAAACCGTACAGCACCGACTCGATGAAATCGTTCTGCTTCTTGACGTTCAGCAAGGCCACCCCGAGCACGGCGCAGTTGACCGTAATCAGGGGCAGGAAAATGCCGAGGACCCGATACAGCACTGGACTGGTTTTGCGGACCACCATCTCGGTGAACTGCACCACAACCGCGATCACCAGAATAAAGGAGATGGTGCGCAGGTAGGTGAGCCCCAGCGGTTCCAGCAGATAGGTATCGGTCAGATAGGCGCACACCGAGGAAAGGGTCAGCACGAATGCGGTGGCCAGACCCATGCCCATGGCGGTTTCCAGTTTGTTGGACACGCCCATGAAGGGACAGAGTCCGAGAAACTGAACCAGGACGAAGTTATTCACCAGGATGGTGCTGACAAGAATCAGTACATACTCGGTCATCTGATTGCCTTGCTGTGCAGCGAGCGGTTTAGACGGGCATTATCAGGATTCGGCGTCCCTGTTCAAGTTATGAACAGGGACTTTTTAGAACTTTACGGCCTAAGCTTATCGAATCCGCATGCCAGGCTGAGCGCCTTCCTGCGGCTCCAGAATCCAGATTTCCTTACCACCAGGACCCGCCGCCAACACCATCCCTTCGGACATGCCAAATTTCATCTTGCGCGGCTTCAGGTTGGCCACCATCACCGTCAGCTTGCCGATCAGCTGCTCCGGCTGGTAGGCGGACTTGATGCCGGCGAACACGTTGCGGGTCTCACCGCCCAAATCCAGGGTCAGGCGCAGCAACTTGTCGGCGCCTTCCACATGCTCGGCATTGGCAATGCGAGCCACGCGGAGATCGACCTTGGCGAAGTCGTCGTACTCGATCTCGGCGGCTACCGGATCCTTGCTGAGTTCCGTGGAAGGGGCGGGTGCGGCCGCAGGCGCGCTGTTGTCTTTGCTGTCTTCAATCATGGCTTCAATCTGCTTGGGGTCGATCCGCGTCAGCAGGGGCGCGAACTCGTTGACTTGATGGTTGACCAGGATCTGGGTGCGCTCGTGCCAGCCCAGGCGGCTGTTGAGGTATTGCTCGGCCTTCTCGGCCATGGCCGGCACCACCGGTGCCAGATAGGTGATCAGCTGGCGGAACAGGTTGATGCCCACCGAGCAGATCTCCAGCACGGCCTGCTCCTGGCCGGCTTCCTTGGCCAGTTTCCAGGGCGCCTTCTCGGCAATGTACTGGTTGGCGATATCGGCCAGCGCCATGATGTCCCGCACGGCGCGGCCGAATTCCCGCTGCTCGTAGGCAGTGGCGATGGCGTCGCCGGCATCGATGAACTTCTGCACCAGCTCCGGCTCGGCACAGGTCGCCGACAGACGGCCGCCGGCTTTGTGAACGAATCCGGCACAACGGCTGGCGATGTTCACCAGCTTGCCCACCAGGTCCGCATTGACCCGGTTGGCGAAGTCTTCCAGGTTCAGGTCCAGGTCATCCACACCATTGCCGAGCTTGGCGGCAAAGTAATAGCGCAGGTACTCCGGATTCAGATGATCCAGGTAGGTGCGGGCCTTGATGAAGGTGCCGCGCGACTTCGACATCTTCTTGCCGTTGACGGTGACAAAGCCGTGGGCGTAGACCGCGGTCGGCGTGCGAAAGCCGGAGCAGTGCAGCATGGCCGGCCAGAATAGGGCGTGGAAGTTGACGATGTCCTTGCCGATGAAGTGGTAGAGCTCGGTCTCGGAGTTGGCGTTCCAGTACTCGTCGAAGTTCAGGTCCGCGCGCCGGCTGCACAGGTTCTTGAAGCTGGCCATGTAGCCGATGGGGGCGTCGAGCCAGACGTAGAAGAACTTGCCGGGGGCATCGGGAATCTCGAAGCCGAAGTAGGGCGCGTCGCGGCTGATATCCCATTCCTGCAGGCCGGCATCCAGCCATTCCGCCAGCTTGTTGGCGATGGCGGGCTGCAAGGTGCCGCTGCGGGTCCACTGCTTCAGGAAGTCGGCGAAGTCCGGCAGCTTGAAGAAGTAGTGGGTCGATTCCTTCTCAATGGGAGTGGCGCCGGAGATGGCCGAACGGGGATTGATCAGCTCGGTGGGGCTGTAGGTGGCGCCACAGGCTTCGCAGTTGTCGCCGTACTGGTCTTCGGTCTTGCACTTGGGGCAGGTGCCCTTGATAAAGCGGTCGGCCAGGAACAGGTTCTTCTCGGGATCATAGGCCTGGGTGATGGCGCGGGTGGCGATATGGCCGCGGTCGCGACAGGCCTTGTAGATGTACTCGGACAGAACCTGGTTTTCGTCGGAATGGGTCGAGTAATAGTTGTCGAACTGGATCAGGAAATCGGCAAAATCCCGGCTGTGGTCGGCATTGACCTGATCGATCAGTTCCTTGGCGCTGATGCCCATCTGCTCGGCCTTGAGCATGATGGCGGTGCCGTGGGCGTCGTCGGCACAGACATAGGTGCATTGCTCGCCGCGCATTTTCTGGAAGCGAACCCAGATGTCGGTCTGGATGTATTCCAGCAGATGACCCAGGTGAATCGGGCCGTTGGCATAGGGCAAGGCACTGGTGACCAAAATCTTGCGTGGCTGTAAAGGCATAGGATCTATCCGTTCGCGTGCTCGGCCCGTTGGCGTGGGACCGGGTCGGAAGTCTGGAGGGCCAGGCCGGCCCCGACGAAATGTGCGCTATGATAGCGCCTGGCCGGGATTTTTTCATCCGCAGATGCCGCGCTTTATCCCAGAAGCTGCGGATGACGCTGGTTTTAAGAAGCATACCGCAGCGGTATACTATCGCCACGCTATTTTCGCGCCCACCGCACCCGGGAGTTTCGCATGAGTCAACCCGATCGCCAGCTCATTGAACAAGCCATTCAAACCTACGTTGATCCTTACCTGCACAAGAATCTGATTGAGTTAAATGCCGTCAAGAAAATCGATATCGATCATGGCCGGGTCCGGGTCGAGATCCGCTTGGGATATCCAGCTGACGGCCTGAAAGGCGCAATCCGCCAGATCCTGACCCATGCGATCGAGGACCTTGATGGCGTGGAGCAGGTCGAGATTGATGTGAGCTGGGAAGTGGTCGCGCATCGCACGCAGCGGAACATGAAAAGCATGGAGGGCGTGAAGAACATCATCGCCGTGGCCTCCGGCAAGGGCGGCGTGGGTAAATCCACCACGGCCGCCAACCTGGCATTGGCGCTGGCGCAGGAAGGCGCGCGGGTCGGCATTCTGGATGCGGACATCTATGGCCCGAGCATGGGCATGATGATGGGCATTGCGGAAGGCCAGCGGCCGAAGGTCAAGGACGAGAAGTTCTTTATTCCCATCGAAGCGCATGGCATCCAGGTCATGTCCATGGCGTTTCTCACCAACGACAACACACCCATGGTGTGGCGCGGGCCCATGGTGAGCGGTGCGCTGCAGCAGCTGTTGACCCAGAGCCTGTGGAACGATCTGGATTTCCTGATCATCGACATGCCGCCGGGCACTGGCGACATTCAGCTGACCCTGGCGCAAAAGGTGCCGGTCACGGGTTCCGTCATTGTCACCACGCCGCAGGACATTGCCCTGTTGGACTGCAAAAAAGGCATCGAGATGTTCCGCAAGGTGGACATTCCCGTGTTGGGCGTGGTGGAGAACATGAGCTATCACCACTGCAGCAACTGTGGCCACCATGAGCCCCTGTTCGGCGAAGGGGGCGGCGCCCGCATTGCCGAGGCCTACGGGGTGGAATTGCTGGGTGCGCTGCCCCTGCATGTGACCATCCGCGAGCAGACCGATGCCGGCAAGCCCACCACGGTGGCGGCTCCGGATTCCGACGTCACTCTGATCTATCGGGATATCGCGCGCAAGGTGGGGGCGCTACTGTCGGTCCAGGCGAAAAATTACGCCAATGCCATGCCCGAGATCATTATTCGAAGCGATGCGTAAAAGCTCGAAACGGGGTATGATGGCGCACTTATTTTTTGCGTTTCGTAGCGCTACAAACCTGTAGCGCGGGATGAACAGTAGGGCTGGATAAGCAGATGTCGATTAAATCCGATAAGTGGATTCGGCGCATGGCCGAAGAGCACGGCATGATTGAGCCGTTCGAGCCGGGTCAGGTCAAGCACAATGAAAAGGGCCGGGTCATCTCCTACGGCACCTCCAGCTATGGCTATGACGTGCGTTGCAGTAACGAGTTCAAGATCTTCACCAACGTGCGTTCCGCAACGGTGGACCCGAAGAACTTCGACGAGAACAGCTTTGTCGATATTGAAAGCGACGTCTGCATCATCCCGCCCAATTCCTTTGCGCTGGCCCGCACGGTGGAATATTTCCGGATTCCGCGCAGCGTGCTGACGGTCTGTCTGGGTAAGTCCACCTACGCCCGCTGCGGCATCATCGTCAACGTGACGCCGCTGGAGCCGGAATGGGAAGGGCACGTCACCCTGGAGTTCTCCAACACCACCACGCTGCCGGCGAAGATCTATGCCAACGAAGGTGTGGCACAGATGCTGTTCTTCGAATCCGACGAGATCTGCGACGTCAGCTACCGTGACCGTAACGGGAAGTATCAGGGCCAGCGCGGCGTCACCCTGCCGCGCACCTGATCGGACTCACCAGGGTCTGCCCGTGCGGCACGGGCGAATGTTCAAAAGCGGCGGCGTCTAGCAGCGCCGCCCGTTGTATTCCCTTCAGCGGAATTCATTCAGGGGCATCCATGTCGCAATCCTTCCGTCATATCGATCAACTCCGCGGCTGGCGTCAGACCGCCTTCATCTTGGCTTTGGCCGAGCGCGCCTTTCCCAATTACGCCTTGTTCGCCCAGTTGACGGGCCAGCTGGACCCGGTGCCCCTGCGCCGTGCCCTGGATACGCTCTGGACGACCCTGTCGGATCGCGACGCGAAACCCAACTTCCTCAAGACTGCGGAGCGGGTGGAGGAGCAGTTGCCGGAACAGGACCGGTATGAGGGCTATGGCGTGCACCCGGCCACCGATGCCTGCAATCTCATCCTGGATGCGCTGACCTCCCGTTTGAAGCCGGATGCCAAGCTCGCGCTGGCGGCGGCCCAACTGGCCTTGAATACGGTCACCACCTTCGTGGAAGTCAGCGATGCGGAGGGGGTGGAGGAAGATGATCTGGTGCGTCACCTGGATCGTCACCCGCTGGTGCGCCAGGAGTTGGCATTCCAGCGCGAGCTGCAGGAGCGGCTGCGCAAGACCAACTATCCGGCGGAAGCCTTTTTGCAGGATCTCCATGCGCTGGCCGCCAACGATGGGGTGAGCAATCTCGGCATTGCCGTCGAGGGCGATGACTGAGTGTAATTAGCCCCTCCCCCTGCCAAGGGGGAGGTTGGGGCGCCCGGCTAGGGAGGGGGTGCCTGCCCCGCAAGGGGCAGGCTTGCTGCGGACAATGTATTGCCCGTGCCTGAAAAACGACCCCACCCTAACCCTCCCCTTGCCAGGGGAGGGAATTACCATGTGCATAACCTGAAATAGGTGAGCGTAGATTAGACTCGGCAGGGAAAAGGGGAATAACCGTGCGGCTGTCTGAATTTGGCGAAAAGTTCACCTGCGAGGCCGGGATCACCTCTCTCATGGATGATCTCGGCAATGCCCTGGCGTCGGGCGAAGACATCATCATGATGGGCGGCGGTAACCCGGGCGACATCCCCGAAGTGCAGGCCTTGTTTCGAACGCGGCTGCAGGCGATTCTCGATAGCGAAGCGGACTTCCGGCGTCTGGTCGGCGTCTATGATCCACCCCAAGGCGAGGTGGAGTTCATCCGTCAGCTGGTGGGTCTGTTGCGCCGCCGGTTCGGTTGGAAACTGAGCGAGCGGAATATTGCCCTGACCAATGGCAGCCAGTCCGCCTTTTTCATGCTGTTCAACATGCTGGCGGGCCGCTACAGCGACGGTTCGCTGAAGAAGATCCAGTTGCCGATGGCACCCGAGTACATCGGCTATGCCGATGCCGGCCTGTCCCATGATTTCTTTCGCGCCGCGCGCCCCAGCTTCGAATTCCTGGATGACCATCTATTCAAGTACCGGGTCAATTTCCGTGAACTGGAGATTGGTCCGGATGTGGGTGCCATCTGTGTGTCCCGGCCCACCAATCCCACCGGCAATGTCCTGACCGACGACGAAGTGCGGCAACTGAGCGAGCTGGCGCGCCGGCATCAGGTGCCCTTCATTCTAGATGGCGCCTATGGCGCGCCCTTTCCCAATCTGATTTTCACCGATGTGCAGCCGCTCTGGAACGAGCAGATGATTCTCTGTCTGAGCCTGTCCAAATTGGGCTTGCCGGCGGTTCGAACCGGCATCGTCATTGCCCAGGAAGAGATCATCCGGGCGCTGGCGGGCATCAACGCCATTATGAATTTGGCGACCGGCAGCCTAGGGGCGATGCTGGCTTCGGATTTGGTCGCCACCGGCGAGATCATCCGGCTCAGCAATGAAGTGGTGCGTCTCTTTTATCAGGGCAAGGCGCAACGCGCCGCCGACGCCTTGCGCGGGCAGCTACGGGGTTGTCCGTTCTTCTTGCACAAGCCGGAAGGCGCCATGTTTCTCTGGTTGTGGCTCAAGGGGCTGCCGATCAGCAGCCAGACGCTGTATGAGCGGCTCAAGGCCCGTGGCGTGCTGGTGGTGTCCGGGCACCACTTCTTCCCGGGGTTGGATGAAAACTGGGAGCATAAGCAGGAATGTATCCGCATCACCTATTCCCAGGATGAGGACAAGGTGATGCGGGGGATTGCGATCATCGCCGAGGAAGTGCGGCGCGCTTATGCAGAAGGGCAGTAAGGCAGTAAAGCGCTGAGCGGTCAGGCGGAGCGGCCTCTCGCTCCGTTCCACGTCGATCCAATGGTCTAGCGGACTTCCTTGCCATTGATCGTGGCTTTTTCCAGATTAATCTCGTAAACCTCGCCGTCTTCTTCTTTCTGGATCATTTTGATCAGCAGGTAATTCAGGTCTTTGGCGAACCAGAGGCGGGTAAAACGCTTGGCATCGGGTTCCCGCAGCTTGTCCACGTAAACCGTGGCGATCTTGCCGAGCTTGGTGTCCAGAACTTCTTCGCCCACCACGCCGAAATCCATCTGCTTGAGCTTGCCACCGTCGGCCACCTGATAGTGCATTTCCTTCTTGCCGGCGATCAGATCCATGTGCAGTTGCAGTTGATAGCTGAGCTTATCCTGGGTGCCGGGGGAGACCGACATGGTCCAGGGCTTGTTCTGCACGTTATTGCGAACCGTCAACTTGCTCCAGTCAAAGTTGAGCTGTGCCTTGCGGGTCGTGACCCAGCCGCTGCGGTGGTAGTTGTACTGAACCGGCACCACGAGGCCATCCTGCCAGCGGATGATACTATTCTCCTTGATGTCGAGGATGAACGAATCCACGTCGAAGTTGTAAAGCCAGGTGCCGTCCTTTTGCTGTTTCAGTTCGCGCACGGCACTGGCGTTGATGGGCACGCCGGCCTTGTAGGAGGCGCGGTATTCGGCCTTCCAGGGGAACAGGGTGAGCGGCTGGCTTGAAGTTGCCTGGGCTTGTGTCGCAGGCTCGGGTTGGGTGGCCGCCTGGGTGGTGTCCGGCGTCTGGGCGGCGGACCAGGAGGCGATACAGAGCGCGAGGATGGCAAACAGTGCACGGAAAACAACGGGAAATAAATGCATAGGCAGAAAGTGACCCTATCTCTGAGAGCTGGATGACACCGTCCCCAGTATAAACAAGATGCAACCGAGTCGGATGGCGCCTGATGGGTTGGACCCCGGAAGTGTGAAAGAGTTTTGCCTTGGCGTCGAGAGGGCCAGGATGTTCACGGATCAGGCCCTGGGCGTGCGAATCTGAATGCCGCAAGAGGGAAGGCCTTGCCCGTCCAGCCAGGCCCGGTTGTCACGCATGACCAGGCGTCCGGCCAGAAACCAGCGGATCGCCTCCGGATAAATAAAATGCTCCTGACGCAGGACTCGCTCCCGCAGCAGTTCAGGCGTATCGCCAGGCTGGATGGGAACGATGGCCTGTAACACATTGGGCCCCCCATCCAGCTCCTCCGTCACAAAATGCACGGTCACCCCGTGTTCCAAATCGCCAGCCGCCAACGCCCGTTGATGAGTGTCGAGGCCCGGATACTTGGGCAGCAGGGAGGGATGTATATTCAGCAGCCGGCCCTGGTAATGACGCACGAAGTCCGCCGTCAGAATCCGCATGAAGCCGGCAAGGACCAGCAGAGCTGGCTCAAACTGGTCGATCTCTTTCAGCAGAGCCGCGTCGAAGGCCTCGCGGCTGGCAAATTCGCGATGATTGAGAACCCGGGTGGCGATACCTGCCTGGCGTGCTCGCTGCAAGCCATAGGCATCGCCACGGTTGCTGATGACACAGCGGATCTCGGCGTCGAGCGTGCCGTCGGCAATGGCATCGATCAACGCCTGGAGATTGGAGCCCGAGCCGGAAATCAAGACCACCAGGCTGGGTTTCGACACCGGCATGAAAGGGTCCTAGGCCAGGGTGACGACAGGTTCGGCCTGTTCGGCCGGTGCGATATGGCCGATGGTCCAGACCGTTTCGCCCTGGCTGCGCAGGAAGGCTGCAGCCTGTTCCGCCTGCTCGGCGGCGACACAGATCACCATGCCCACGCCGCAGTTGAAGGTGCGGTACATTTCCTGTTCGGCGATGTTGCCCTGTTCCTGCAGCCAGCGGAAGACCGGCGGCATTTCCCAGCTTTGGCGGTCAATGACGGCCTGGGTGTGCTCCGGCAGTACGCGAGGAATATTCTCCAGCAGCCCGCCGCCGGTGATGTGGGACAGGGCGTGGATCGGCACCTGCTTCATCAGGGCCAGCAGCGGCTTGACGTAGATGCGGGTGGGCGCCATCAGGGCGTCTGCCAGGGAGCTTTTTTGTCCCAGGGAATTTTGTCCCAGGGATTGCTGCAGGTCGGCCTGGCTGACCTCGATCACCTTGCGGATCAGGGAGTAGCCGTTTGAGTGGGGGCCGGAGGATGCCAGTGCCAGCAGGGTATCGCCAGCCTTAACCTTGCTGCCGTCGATGATCTCGGCTTTTTCCACCACGCCGACGCAGAAGCCCGCCAGGTCGTAATCCTCGCCATGATACATGCCGGGCATTTCCGCGGTTTCACCACCGACCAGGGCGCAGCCGGCTTGCACGCAGCCTTCGCCAATGCCGTTGACCACGCGGGCCGCCACATCCACATTGAGCTTGCCGGTGGCATAGTAGTCCAGGAAGAACAGAGGCTCGGCGCCTTGCACGATCAGGTCATTCACGCACATGGCCACCAGATCGATGCCGATGCTGTCGTGTTTCGCCAGATCCATCGCCAGGCGCAGCTTGGTGCCGACGCCGTCGGTGCCGGATACCAGAATGGGCTCGCGATAGCCGGGCGGAATCGCGCAGAGCGCACCAAAACCACCGAGCCCCCCCATCACCTCCGGGCGTCGGGTGCGGCTGGCCGCGCCCTTGATACGCTGAACCAGGGCGTTGCCGGCATCGATGTCCACTCCGGCATCTTTGTAACTCAGGGAAGGGCGTTGGGATTGGTCGCTCATGGCTTGGGCCTTTGTGCAAAAGGTTGCGAAAACTGTGGGGCCGGTATTTTATCAGTAGTCGCGGGACACGGCCAATTTCTCGCACATGCCCGCCATGCGCGGCGAGACAGGTGGGTCAAGGATAGGTTCGTGCCAGGGAATGGTGTATGCTTTGCACCCTTTATTGAATGCGGAATACGGTACGGTTCATGCGGTCAAAACAGGTTTTCGTGGTTCGCCTTTTGCTCCTCGGGTGGCTGTGTCTGAGTGCCCTGACAGCGCACGCGGTGATTGTGGAGGATCTGTATCGCACACAGGTGCCGGTTGCGGATCAGAGTGAAGCCGAGCGTAAGCAGGCCATGGGCCGGGCCTTGCAGAATATAGTGCGCAAAGTATCGGGAACGGCCGCGGCCGCCGAACATGAGCAGGTGCTGGCCGCCGCCGAAAAGGCCCAGCGGTTTGTGGCCGAATTCGGCTATGAAGCGGGCTCGGGCGAAACCCCCAGCATGCTGCGGGTGGTATTTGCGGGCGGAGCCATCGATCGTCTGCTGAATGAGGCAGGGCTTCCCGTCTGGGGCGAAAACCGCCCGGCGGTACTCACCTGGATTGCGGTTGAAGAGGATGGCCGGCGCGCGCTGGTGGGATCGGACGGCGCCAGTCGATTAGTCGCTCCGCTGGAGCAGCGGGCGGCGGAACGCGGTCTGCCGCTGGTGGTGCCCCTGCTGGATCTGGAGGACAGCGGCAAGCTCTCGAGTGCCGATGTCTGGGGATTTTTCTTCGAGCCGGTCAAGCGGGCGTCCAGCCGCTATAATCATGACGCTATCCTCATGGCACGGATTGCCCGAGCCGAGGGCAACCAGTGGCAGGGACACTGGCAATTGCAGGCGCAAGGCGAGCAATGGTCTGATCGGGTGACGGCGGACTCAAGCGCTGAGGTGCTCAATAAAGTGATCGATGCGGTTGCCGAGCAGATGGCGAGCCGCTATGCCGTTGCGAGCGCAGCGGCTGCCGGCGCTGACGAAGTCGTCATGGAAATAACCGGCATTAACAGCCTGCGTGATTTTGCCCAGATCAGCCAATACCTGGGAGGCGTCGCTCCAGTACGTAGCGCGCAGCCCATTCTGGCCCAGCCGGATCGGATCCGGTTTCGCCTGACGTTGAAGGGAACCTTGAATCAGGTACAGGAATACTTCGCACTGGAAAGACGCCTGCAACCAGTGGTTGAATCTGTACCCATGGAACGGACTCCGGCAGAGAC
>JAEZAA010000157.1 GCA_023430625.1 Pseudomonadota bacterium | reverse complement strand
CCGGAATAGAGCTAACCACCGACGCGTCTGGACTACCCCTCACCCCAGCCCTCTCCCCAAGGAGAGGGAGTAAAAACTAAGCCTGCATAGGTAATTTTGGTGGTCTCTGGCTTAAATATATTTGCTGAGAAACGTAATCACCAGGATATAGAGCAGCAAGATCAGTCCCGCCAACACCCATTTAATCCGGACCTTGCCCAGGGGGTGGCGACGTACCCGCGCCGTCACCAGCATCGCCACACAACTGATGGCGGCGAGCAACGGCAGCGCAAAGGCGATCACGTTCACCGCAATAAAGAGCCGCTCCTTGCCCAGGAACAGGTTTTCGAACAGGGTGGCGGGGAGCGAGAAGTACACCACCATGAAGAGAAACAGCCAAAGTGTCCAGAGCGCAGCCTTATCGGCGGCGCGCACCACGCCAGTATTCATAAGTCTCCTCATCTCGTTACGACCGGCTCGAATTGTCTGTGCTGACGGACGGCGGTACCACCGACAAGGTCTCATTTCCTTTTAACTGTAGGGGTTGATCCTTACCCTATTTCTATCTTTTGGCCCGGCCAGGCCGTTTCATGCGGTCAGGCAGGAGTCGGTCGCGCCGGAGTCAATTCAGGCAGTTGGACGCTTAGTGGAAGGCAAGAGGTCGCGCAGAGGACGATCAGCTGTCGCGCAGGGACTTCCCATCAGATCAATCAGACCGAGGACGATCATCATGAAGAGGCAGACGCTTCTCTCCGTTACCGCGGCGGCCTTGTTGCTTTCCACCACCGCCGCAGCGCTGTTCCCCGTGACCGCACAGGGCCAGCATCACAGCCACAAGGAACAGGTCATGACCAAGGCGGGGCCGGTGACAGTGGAAAAACTGGCCGACGGCCTGAACCATCCCTGGGGCATGGCCTTTCTGCCGGATGGCCGGCTGTTGGTGAGCGAGCGGGCCGGCCCGCTGCGCATCCTGAAGCCGGACGGCACGCTGTCCGACCCGGTAGCCGGGGTGCCCAAGGTACAGGCGCAGGGCCAGGGCGGTTTGCAGGATGTGGCGCTGGATCCGAACTTTGCCTCCAACAACCTGGTGTACCTGTCCTATGCAGAACCTCGCAAAGGCGGCGCCGGCACGGCGGTGGGGCGCGGAAAGCTGGAGAACGACCGGATCACCGGCTTCGAGGTCATCTTCCGTCAGGAGCCGGCCGTGGAAGGCGACGCCCATTTCGGCAGCCGCCTGGTGTTTGCGCCGGACGGCAAACTGTTCGTCACCCTGGGGGAGCGCTTCAAGTTCGATCCGGCCCAGGATCTATCCGGGCATTTGGGCAAGGTCGTGCGCATCAATCCGGACGGCTCCGTTCCTGAGGATAACCCGTTCGTGAAGCAGAAAGACGCCCGCGCCGAGATCTGGAGCTATGGCCACCGCAATATCGAGAGTGCCGCCATTCATCCCCAGACTGGCGAACTCTGGATTGCGGAGATGGGCCCCATGGGCGGCGACGAACTCAACCGGCCCGAAGCCGGTCGCAACCATGGCTGGCCCTTGGTGAGCTGGGGTGACCATTACGATGGCAAGAAGATTCCGGACCCGCCCACCCGGCCGGAACTGGCCGATGCGGTCCACCACTGGACCTCGGGTATCGCACCCTCGGGCATGCGGTTCTACACCGGCGACCTGTTTCCGGCCTGGAAGGGCAGCATGTTGATTGGTAGTCTGTTGACGGAGAGCGTCGTACGGATGCGGATCGACGGCCAGAAGGCCACCGAGGAGGAGCGGATTCCGCTGGAAACCCGCATCCGCGATGTGGAGCAGGCGCCGGATGGCTCGGTCTATGTGCTGACCGATGACGACAATGGCAAGGTGCTGCGCATCAAGCCGATGCAGACCAAAAACTAGGGGAGTGATCGCGTTGCGCTGCCCACGCAAGCCATAAAAACCAACAAGAAGAAGGATGTAGCCTATGAGTGTGGCGGACAAAGCCTGGCGGGCAACCATTCTGGTGCCGGTGTTCGTGCCGGCGGTGGTGGTGACCCTGTTGCTGGTGATCGGCACCATCAGCAATCCCGAGCTGGCGGGGGAAGCCTTCAGCGCCACTCTCGCCTACATCACCCGCACCTTTGGCTGGTTCTACATGCTGTCGGTGGCGATCTTTCTGGTATTCATCGTGATGGTCGCCGCCTCCAGCTGGGGGCGCATCAAGCTGGGCCCCGACCATGCCGAGCCGCAATATAGCTTTCCCGCCTGGTTCGCCATGCTGTTTTCCGCCGGCTATGGTATCGCGCTGCTGTTCTTCGGTGTGGCCGAGCCTGTGCTGCATTACGCTGCCCCGCCGGCGGGCGCAGCTCAGACCACCGATGCCGCCCGCCAGGCCATGCAGATCGCCTATTTCCATTGGGGCTTTCATATCTGGGGCATCTATGGCCTGGTCGGGTTGTCCCTGGCGTACTTTGCCTTCCGTCATGGCTTGCCTCTTTCGCTGCGCTCCGCCCTGTTTCCCCTGATTGGCGAGCGCATCCATGGCCCCATTGGCCACGGGGTGGATGTGTTTGCCATCCTCGGCACCCTGTTCGGGATTGCCACCACGCTGGGGCTCTCCGTCACCCAGATCAATGCCGGCCTCAATTACCTGTGGCCCAGCGTTCCCATCGACACCAGCGTCCAGATTACCGCCATCGTCATCATCACCGGGCTGACAACCTTCTCGGTGGTGGCCGGCATGGACAAGGGCATCAAGAACTTGTCGCTTCTCAACATGACCCTGGCCGTGTTCCTGATGCTGTTCGTGTTCCTGGTGGGGCCGACCGTGCACATCCTGGAAACCTTCCTGCAGAACACCGGCGCCTACCTCAACCACATCGTCGAGCGCACCTTCAACCTGCAGGCCTACAGCCGCAGCGACTGGATCGGCAACTGGAC
>JAEZAA010000125.1 GCA_023430625.1 Pseudomonadota bacterium | reverse complement strand
CGATGTCCAGGATGCGCTGTATGAAGCGCTGGCGGGCCACGCGGTGCCGGAAGCGGTTCTGAAGCTGCTGCGGGATGGCTGGAGCGACCTGATGGTGCTGCAGCATCTCAAGCACGGCGCGCAGAGCCCGGAATGGATCCAGGCACTGAATCTTGCCCGCGACCTGATCTGGAGTGTCTGCCCGCCGACGGAACGTACCACGCGCCGACGCCTGGTGCAGATGATTCCAGGCTTGCTGAAGGGCTTGCGTGAAGGCCTGACGACGACCTCCATGAGCCCCTTTGAAATGGATCGCCTGCTCAAGGAGCTTGAGGCCATTCATCTGGATGTCCTGCAACGGTTACTGAGTGCGGCCAAGCCTTCGAGTGGCGCCGCCGAATCTGCCTCAGCCGTCGCACCGATTGCCTCTACAATTGCCACTACAGAGGCCCGTGCACCGGTAGTCGATGTGATGCCGCAGGCGCCGGCTGAGCCTGCACCACAGCAGGCGCCGCAGGCGGCCGTTGACGCTGTGCAACCGGCTGAAGTCCTGGCGGTTCAGAAGTCGCCCATAAGCGATGAGGCCGTGGCGCCCGTTGCGTCAACTGTGGAGGCAGGGGAGGTCACGTCTTCTATCCAGTTGCTGGATGTGGAAGAAGAGCCGGCGGATGCGATCGACGAGCGTTATCTGGATCGAGTCGATAGCCTGCATGCGGGCTGCTGGGTGGAATTCTTTGAGGAGGATGGCAAGAAGTTCCGGGCCAAACTGGTGGCGGTGATCAAGACCACCGGCAAGTACATTTTCGTGAACCGGGCCGGTGTAAAGGTTTCGGAAAAGACTCGGCTGGGGCTTGCCGCAGCCCTGCGCGACGGCAAGATCAACCCGCTGGACGACGGCCTGTTGTTCGATCGCGCCCTGGAGTCGGTCATCGGCAATTTGCGCGGGACCAAGCGCGCCTGATCCCGAACCGGAACCGGTAAGACTCAAACCTCGATCTGGGTCACGTGGCTGGCAGGCCGCGCTTGATCAGCACGGGCAAAACGGCAATAGTACGCGTCTTCCGGATTGGGTTTAGGCGGCGTTGCAATGATTGAGGAAAACCGACGTAATGTGCAGAAGTTTATCCAGTTGGCCTGGAATCAGGGGGCGTTCTCCCTCGCCAAGCCGTTTCTGGATATCGGCTTCGTGTATCAGGGCTCCTTCAATGCCGAACTGCTCGATTCCGCCGGCTTTCTCGAGTATGTCCGGGCGATTCGGGAGGCCGTGGCGGATTTCAATGTGACGGTGGAGGAGATGGTGGCGGAAAACGACGCCGTGGTGACCTACTCGAGCATTACCGGCATTCTCAGCAAGCCTCTGTTCGGCTTTCCTTCGTCGGATCGGGTGGTCTCGTTGCCCGTGGTGTCCATCTATCATCTGCGCCATGGCCGGATCCGCAATCTCACCTCAACCTATGACGTGGCGGCCATTATGAATCTTCTGGGCCTCTCTCTGACCAAAGCAACGGTGCCGGCGGCATGATGCCAGCGGATGCCATCGAACAGGGATGGCTGAACTTCGCACAGCGCCGGCCATCGGTTAACTTCAACCAGCGCCCGGACCCGGCGGACATCAGCCTGCTGGTTATTCATAACATCAGCCTGCCGCCCGGCCAGTTCGGCAGCCCTTGTGTTGAGCGCCTGTTCTGTAACCAGCTGGACTGGTCAGAGCATCCTTTCTTCGAAACCATCCGCGGCATCACGGTCTCCGCGCACCTGTTTATCCGCCGCGACGGGCAGGTGCTGCAGTTCGTACCCTTTCATGAGCGCGCCTGGCATGCGGGTCAGTCCCAGTTCCTGGGGCGCGCGAACTGCAACGATTTCTCCATTGGCATCGAGTTGGAGGGAACCGACGACACGCCTTATGAGACCGTCCAGTACGATCAGCTCATGCGGGTGACGCGCTTGCTGCTGGCTCAATATCCGGCGCTGGCTCCGGACCGGATCGTCGGTCACAGCGACATTGCGGCGGGCCGCAAAACCGATCCAGGCCCTCATTTCGACTGGGCGCGTTATCGAACGGCACTGAGCCAGTTCCCGACTGGCACAACCCCGACCTGGAGTGCTTGATGTCGTTTCTTTCGTTGCTCTTGGTCTATATCCTCCACCGCCGCTTCAACTTGACCCTGGGACGCCAGGTGGGCGTCCAGGCGCGTCATTACCAGCACTGGCTCAGAACCCGGGTGCCGGCCGTTGCGGCGAGCGGCTGGGGGCTGTTTGCGCTGGCGGTGCTGCTGCCGAGCCTCGCGCTCCTGGTGCTGGACTGGCTGGCGGATGACTGGCTGTTCGGCGCAGGCGGGCTCTTCCTGCAAATACTGGTGCTGTTTCTGGTACTGGGTTGCCCCCTGCTGAAACCCGTGCTGGAAGCTTCGTTGGAAGACTGGCAAATGGGCCGTCACAGTGCGGCCGAGGCCCTGTGGCGTGAGATCGGTCCGGGTCTTCAGGAGCCGGCCCGGACAGCGGCGGAGATGCACCGGCGCATACGCCAGGAGTTTCTGTATCAGAGCTTTGCCCGCTACTTCCATGTCATCTTCTGGTTCATGCTGCTGGGCGCGCCGATGGCGTTGCTGGCGCGACTGGTGGACGAGGCGGCGGAAAGCGGCGACAGCGAAGCGCTGCGCGAGGTGGCCGGACGCGTCAATGGTTGGCTGCAATGGCTGCCGGCACGTTTACTGGTGGGCACCTTTGCCCTGGCGGGGAATTTTTCCGACTGCATGCGGCGGGGCTGGCAGAATCTGAACGATCCTGACCGCCGGGTTCGCGTGCTGTTGGATGAGGCGGCCGAGGGTGCACTGTCCAGCACCGAGCTGGCGGGCCTGGAAGGCGCCGACCAGAGCGAGGCGCGGCGGCATGTGGCTTATCTTCTGGCGCTGCGGGATCTGCTCAATCGCAGTATCCTGGTCTGGTTTGCGGTACTGGCCGCGCTGGTGCTGATGGGCTTGTTGTAACGGCGCCGCCGCGGTCAGGTAAGCAGGCCAGGCGCGCGCCTACTGAAACTCATCGTACGGCTTCAGGTTCGGGGTCAGTTGTCCGAGAAATTCCGCCAGGCTATTGGCAATGACTTGGTCGGCGCGCCGGCCCAGACGTTCGCGCAACACCACGCCCCGCTCGTTGTCGAGGCTGATGATATGATCGTCACGCTGAACGCCAATGAAAAAGCTCAGAGGCAGCCGTTTCTTCAGACGCATGAAGGCATGGCCCAGCTGATTTTCCTTGAGTTGCTCCAGATCCTCCGGATTCCACACCTGAATCAGCCCGATCTCGCCCCAGGGACTGTCGACTCGTATCCCATCGGCCCACAGGCAGCCGTAATAGCTCAGCACATCGGGATGAATCGCCACTTCCAGGCCGCGTGCCACTTCGTCCAGCGGTGCTTCATCCTGGCGCGGTACCGGTTGCCAGTAGGTGAGGCCTGCGTCGGCATCGCGACGATCGATGCAGGGCGAATCCCAATCCTCCTGAATACGGCTGAACGGCAGTGACTGCTGCTCCTGGCGGAAACGCTGCACCAGATCCTCATAGAGTTTCAGGACGGCTTGTTGTACCTGTGGATTCATGAATGAGCGTCCTTGAGAGAAGGATTAAAGGCGTTTGGGTTCAGCCGTTCGACTGAGGGGCGGCCGGCCAGAGCCAGGCGGCGCCCCGCACGCCGCTGGAGTCGCCGTGCAGTGCGCGGCTCAGCCGGGTGTTGACCCGGTCGGAGAACACATGGCGGCCCCAGCGTTGCGGCACCTCCCGATACAACCGGTCCAGATTGGAAACGCCGCCACCCAGCACGATCACAGCCGGATCGACGATATTGATCACCGTCGCCAGCGCCCGGCTCAGGCGGTCGACGTAATCCTCCAGGCAGGCTTCGGCAGCGCTGTCGCCACAGGCGGCCGCTTGTGCCAGCTGTGCGGCATCCAGTGCCTGTCCCGTGCGTTCCCGATAGGTGCGGGCCAGGCCAGGGCCGGACAGCCAGGTTTCGATACAGCCCTGTTTGCCGCAATAACAGGCCGGTGCTTGTTCGCTGGCGTCCCGTGGCCAGGGCAGGGGATTATGACCCCATTCGCCGGCAATGGCATTGGGACCGGACACCAGGCCGCCATTGATAACCAGGCCACCGCCGACACCGGTGCCCAGGATGACGCCAAACAGGCTGGCCGCGCCTTGGCCGGCGCCATCGCAATATTCCGACCAGGCAAAGCAGTCGGCGTCGTTGGCGATCCGCACCGGGCGGTCCAGGCGACGTTCCAGGTCACCCCGCAGATCCTGCCCGATCAGGCAGACGCTGTTGGCGTTCTTCACCCGCCCGTGATCGGGCGACAGCGTGCCTGGAATTCCCAGGCCCACCGTGCCGCGCTGGCCCAGCGTGGCTTCCGCCTCCCGCACCAGGCTGACGATGCTATCCAGCATGTCGGCATAGTGCTGGCTGGGGCTGGGACGGCGCCGGCGCAAAAGGACCTGGCCGGCTGCATCCAGTGCAATGATTTCAAGCTTGGTACCACCGACGTCGACGCCGAATCGGATCATGGCCCTACCTGTGTCCGTTCTTACCACTGAGGATACTCTGTCTGGCGCCCATCATACGCCAGACGGGCAGTCGGATAAATTTGCCAAGGGAGGTAAGCGGGCGGGAGACGAAAGCTTTTATTACAGAATGCCATCCTTTGGGAAAAGTTAAGCTACACTAAGGCTGAATTAATCATCGATTCGGCCGCTTCCGCGAATACAGGTTGCCGCCCTGGCGCCATATGCCGGCAAGCCCTCAGAGGTCTCCAGGTTGTGAAGAGCATTTTGTTGCCTGCGATCAAGCTGATGAACCAGCTGCGACTGGTTTATAAGTTCTCCCTCATCAGTGTGTTATTTCTATTGCCCATCGCCGTACTGGGATACAGCCAGATCAGCCAGATGGTGCGTGAGATCAATCAAATAGAGACGGAAGTGGAGGGATTGGAAGCCCTGACGGTGGCCACCGGCCTGCTGCAGGAGGCGCAACGCTACCGGGATTTGCGCGCGGTGTCCAAGCTGCGGCAGAACAATGCTCTCGACGACCTGACCCAGACGGTTCGCACGGGCACCAAGGAGCGACTCGAAGCATTGATGGCATTACCCTTGAACTTTGACACGAGCGGCAACTTGAAAGCCCAGCGGGAGTCGGTTCAGGAAGATTGGAACAAACTGCTTGCTGAAGACATGAACCAGATGAGCATCGGGCCGCAGTACGCCTATCTGGAGCAGTTCACCAAGAAGGTTCAATCGCTCGTTGGCAACGTTGCGCAAGTGTCCGGCTTGGCGCAGGACAGCGCCCGCGAGACCCAATTCCTGCTGGAGTTTTCCAGCAAGAATCTGCTGCCCGCCACCGATGCCATGGGCAATGCCCGGGCGCTGGGCATCTATGGCCTGGTGGAAGGCCGCTCCAGCTATGACCTGAGCGAGCTGTTGAACGTGGCGTTCGACCGCTTGACCGGCGTGCAGAACACCTTGCCGCCCGCACTGGACGTCATGTTGAGCGCCGGACCTGAAATCGAGGCGCGGCTAGGAGCGCAGGCTGATGACATTCGCGCAGCGGCCGGAATCGTGCAGGAATCCCTGGATATCAATGCCATTACACCGCTGGTGTTCGAGATGCCCTGGGCCGATTTCGAAGCGGAAATCTCACCCCAGATTGACAGCCTCTTCGCCTATAACGAGGAGATCATGGCGGCGGTCGGCGATATCCTCCAGGTCCGCCTGGCTGACCAGAAAAGCATGATGTTCACCATGTTGGCGGGCCAGGGCGCGCTCCTATTGCTGATCGTCTATCTCTACATGGGCTTCTTCGTCTCTGTGCGCTCCACCATTACCGATTTCGCCAATGCAGCCCGCAAGGTTGCCAATGGTGACCTGACCTCCCGCCTGCACCTGGTCAGCCGCGATGAAATGGGCGAGTTGAGCGGCGCCTTCAATCACATGGCCGACAAGATCCAGGAGCTGATCCAGGCCGTCAGCGGAACGGCCAATGCGGTCGATTCCCAGGCGCGCCGCGTCAACGATACCGCCGTGTCCAGCAGCAAGGCGTCGCAGCGCCAGTTGGAGGAAACCACCCAGATCTCCGCATCCATGCATCAGATGGTGGCCACGGTGCAGGAAGTTGCAGCCAGCTCCCAAGCTGCCTCCGATGCGGCCTTTCAGGCCGATCATGAAGCCGAGAATGGCAAGCAGGTGGTGGGCGAGACCCTGGCGGTCATCAACCGTCTGGCGGACCAGATTGCCCACTCGGTGACCATCATCAACCGCGTGGCGCAGGATTCCCAGAACATCAGCCAGGTTCTAGTGGAGATTCGCTCCATTGCTGAGCAGACTAACCTGCTGGCGCTGAACGCCGCCATCGAAGCCGCCCGTGCTGGAGAGCAGGGTCGCGGTTTTGCCGTAGTGGCCGACGAAGTCCGGAGCCTGTCGCAACGCACCCAGAAGTCCACTCGCGAGATCGAAGACATGATCGAGCGTCTGCAGACCGGGGTGAAGGAAGCAGTGGGCTCCATGCAGAGCTCCCACAGCGCCACCAACCTGACGGTGGATCAATCCCAGAAGGTATCGGCGGCGCTGAACAACATTGCCGCGGCCGTCTCCACCATTGTCGATATGAGCCAGCAAATTGCACAGGCGGCAGAAGAACAAAGCGCCGTGGCCCATACCATCGATGCCAACGTGCTGCAGATTGCCCATCTGGGCGAGGAAACTGCCGTCAACTCCACGGATACCTTGGCAGCGAGCAAGGAGCTGTCGAACCTGACCGGTTCGCTGCGTAAGTTGGTGGAGTCGTTTAAGGTCTGAGTTGTATAGCGATGTTGTCAGTGTGAAAAAGCGGCCTCAATGGCCGCTTTTTTTGTTGATTTTGGTTCACTTGAATACAACCTGCTTATCAAACTAACAAAGTTTATTTTGTGATCTCCCCGGAACTCTGAAGGATTAGGTAGGAGTTTTAGCTTGGCAAGTTGTATAGCTCTTGCTAACTTGCGCGGCTATTAACTTAGAGACCTTATCAGAGCGACTTGCATGCCCAGTGCGAGACACTCTAGAGAGCTTGTTTCAGATTGTGCGGTGCGACGCATGCCGAGATCAGTTGGCTTAATTTGCAACATGTGTCTCATGTTTAGCATTCCGTGTCAGTTTGAGGGAATAACAGATGGCTAATCGTGATTGGACAAAAAGCGATATTTCTACTGGATATTACAAGTTCATTGGTGCATTGATCTTTATTGTCGTGCTCGCCATTGGATTATGTGATTATCCATTTTTTATCGGGATTTCAGATTTTATCGGTAGTTTTATTCCTGCCGTCGAATCTTTTGCGGCTGGGACACGATACTCCTCTGAGGCGAGATCGATCTGGGCTGCACTATGGATGTTCTCGCCAATTACCGCGTTCTTATTTTATAGGTTTACCGGCGGCAGGATAGGATATTCTGTGAAGCCAAGAATTCTCTGGATCTTAATTCCTACAGCAATTGGATGTTTCTATGCGTGTCTTTATGGCTTTCTAAATCCCGTGGGACATTCGACTAACCCCGGAAAGTTGACAGCCTTGTATCAGGATACGTTATTTGGGGTAGGGTTAATAAGTGTGACGTTTTGGCTTTCTTTTTATTCCTCCGTGGGTGGGATAATCACCATCGTAAAAGATGACTAAATATTATTATTTTGAAGTTTATAAATTAAGTTTGGGAAAATTATTTTATTAGGATTTGTGAATGTGAGGCGTCTCTTTCTATGTTGTGTTTCGAATGAAAAATAAGCAGATAACCTTCAAGGAATACTATTCGGACGAGCGCTCAGAGCTGGCTCATCTGATTCTTGGCAAAAATGGTATGATTTTCTGGGCAATATTATATTTGGTTTTTATTCTGCCTCCGTGGGGGCTTTTATATGAGCTTGCTGTTGTCAGATCTTTTGTTGATGTGTCGTCATATGTATGGCCCAGATTTTCTCATATGCGTTCGTATACAGGAAATTTTGCTGAGCACGCACTGGTTACCGTAGCGTTACAAAATGCCTTGGGATTGGTTTTTTTAGTTCATTCGGTGTTTAGAGGGTATTTGGATATCGATGAGAGAAGGCTCGATAAATCGGATGTTTCCATTTGGTACTGCTTGAAGTTTATTACTATGTACTGGGCTTTTTCTTTGGCAACTGTCTTTGTTGCGGCTAACTTCACTCATTTTGAGCTCGCGATTTATTCGAGAATAAACGAAAACAAGTATTTATATGTGGCATTTTCGTTGCTGTTGTGGTTTGTTGTTTATGTGTTTGCGTATGCAGGTGCAGCTTTTCTTAAAGTACTTGTTTATGTGCATGGCAAAAATTGGTGGGAACGAGGTCGCTAGGACCAGTGTTGTCGCCGCGTATCGGAACTCGTCAGTTTAATTTTATGCGGTTGTTGATCTTGTATTTTGTTGTCTGGCTAGAAGCCGTGAGAGGGATACTGCCAGACGGCGCTTTTTCGACATCATATGCGTCGGTCTCTTAGAGCAGCCGACGCAACAAGGCTGCTCTGCATTTCCTTAATGCTTAACCCCGCTTCTGCGGCTCAGACCGCTCCCATAACACTTCCTGTCCACCATTGCGCCGCGCCAGCACTCGGGCGCAGACGAAGAGCAGATCCGACAGGCGATTCAGATAAATCGTACCCTGAGCATTCACCGACTCGTTCTGGGCCACGCCTACCATCACGCGCTCGGCGCGGCGGGCGATGCTGCGGGCCAGATGGCAGGCGGCAGCGGCTTTGTTGCCACCGGGGAGGATGAAGTTCTTCAAGGGCGGCAGCTCGGTATTGAGCTCGTCGAGCCAGGACTCCAGGCGCAGCACATGGTCTTCACTGATGATGATGTAGCCTGGAATGGAGAGTTCGCCGCCCAAGTCGAACAGGTCGTTCTGGACCCATTTCAGCGGCGAGCTCAGGCTGTCTTCGACATCCAGTTCCGCCAGCAGCACGCCAATGGCGCTGTTGAGTTCGTCGATGGTGCCAATAGCTTCGATGCGGGCGGAGTTCTTGGGGATGCGGGAGCCGTCGCCGAGACCGGTGGTGCCCTGGTCGCCGGTGCGGGTGTAAATCTTGGAGAGGCGGTTGCCCATGGGGAATCCTTGTGTGTGGGATGGCGTTAAACGCAATGCAGCGCGGGTGCTATTGAAGCCTTTCCGGCGCTGAATTTGAAGTCCCATGCAACACAAGCCTTGTCATCCTGAAGATGAACCTAGTTTTACACTGGCTCGCGGGCTTTGACCAATTGCACCAGTTCGCGGTTGATGGGGCAGGGCAGACCTTGCTGTTCGCAGACGCTGACCAGGTAGCCGTTGATGGCATCGATCTCGGTGCATCGCCCGGCCCGGATGTCCTGCAGCATGGAGGAGATGTTGCGGGCGGTGCCTTGGATAACGGTCTCGACCTGGGATTGCAGTTCGGCGGCGGTCACGACCAAGCCTGCCGTGCCCATGGCGCTCGCGATTTCCTCACATAGAGGGCTGATACGCTCCAGGAAAAAAGCCTGTTGGGGCAGCTCGCCGTTGGGGCAATCCAACAGGGCGGTGAAGGGATTGATGGCGCAGTTGATGGCAAGCTTGAGCCAGAGCTTTGCATTGATGTCGGACGTGGCCTGGGTGGCGAAGCCTGCCTGGTTGAATAGGGTTGCGGCCTCTTCGGCATGAGCCAGATCGGCCCGCCCGTTAAAGGGACCAACCCAGGTGGTGCCGCGACCGGCATGGGTGATGTCAAAGCGGCCTTGGCGATAGGCGCCTTCGGTGGTGGTGACGGCCAGAATCGCCAGCTCCGGAAACGCCTGGGCGACCGCGTGCTGGCTGCCCAGTCCGTTCTGCATGAGGTATAGGCGGCTGTTGGTGTTCAGGCGGGGTCTCAAGGCTTCCAGCGCGGCCAAGGTGTCGTAGGACTTGGTTGCGACCAGCAGGTGCTGGATGGGACCGAAGGTCTGGTCCGCCGTTTCCGCCACGAAATCCTGGCTGTGGTGAGTGGCGCCGTCTTTCAGGGTCAGGGTCTGATGCTGGATGCGGTTGTCACGAAGCAGTAGTCGTACGTCTGCTGCGGTCTGCATGGCGAGCCGCATGGCCCAGAGGCCACCTAAGGCGCCAATGCCGAGGACATGCCAGGTCGAGTTAGCGGGGTGTGAAGGCGTTTGCATAAGCAGGTGTATCGGAGGTGGATCGGGTGTTGCGGGCGAGCAGTGCGTTGTGGGTTAACGCCGAAAGGCAGGGGCGGCAGGGCCGCCCCTGAAATGACCTAGATCCGGTCGACGTCGCTGGCCTGGGGGCCCT
>JAEZAA010000116.1 GCA_023430625.1 Pseudomonadota bacterium | reverse complement strand
TGGTCAGGGGGAGGGTGACGCTGAACCGGCTGCCCTCGCCCCATTGGCTTTCCACCGCGATGGAGCCTTCCATCATCGTCACCAGGTTGCGGCAAATTGCCAGACCCAGGCCGGTGCCATCGTGCTTGCGCGACAGGGTTGAATCGATCTGGCGAAAGGCCCGGAACAGGCTGTCGATATTCTCGGGTTTGATCCCGATGCCCGTGTCGCTGACCTGAAAACACACGGCGGGACGCGCGATCTGCTGCGCAGGCTGGTAGCCCGGCTCGTTGGTCGCCTGGGGAAGGTCCGTTAGCAAGTCCACCGTCAGGCGGATGGAGCCGGACTCGGTAAATTTCACCGCATTGCCGAGCAGGTTCAGCAGGATTTGCTCGACCCGCCGTTGGTCGCCCACCATCTCGTCGAGACCATCAGCCATCTGGACGGACAGCGCCAAACCTTTTTTCTCGGCCAGGGGGCGGGCCAGGGCCTCCACCTTGCGAACCGAATCAGCCAGCTTGAAGCGGTCCGCCGCCAGGGTCAGTTCGCCGGCTTCGATCTTGGAAATATCCAGCACGTCGTTGATCAAAGCCAGCAGATGGCGCGCGCTTTCGCGCACCATGCCGAGCTGCTTGTGCTGCTCGGGATTCAGGGGCCCGGCCAACTCCTGCAGGATGACGCCGGTGAAGCCGATGATGGAGTTGAGCGGCGTTCGCAGTTCATGGCTCATGGTGGCCAGAAACGCCGACTTGATGCGGTCGGCCGCTTCTGCCGCAACCTTGGCCTGCTCCAGTTCGCGATTGCTTTCCAACAGATCCTGGGTGCGCTGGGCCACCCGAATCTCCAGTTCGTCGGCATGCTTGCGCACGGCTTCGTAGAGCCGGGCGTTTTCCTGGTTTTTCCGTTGCAGGATACGGGTGCGGGCCGCGACCTGGCGCCGCAGCGAAATCACCCAGGCGGCACTGGCCAGCAGAGCCAGCAGGCCACCACCCAGCGCATAGGGCAGCCAGGCCGGAATGACGATCGGGTTGCTCTCCCCGAGCCAATGCTGCAAAGAGCGGAAATAGGCGGAGTCGGGATCTTGCTTCAAGGCCAGCAGGTGGCGATCGATAGTCGCCACCACCGCCGGGTCGATGTCCTTGCGGGCGGCGAAGTAGAGCTTGGTGGGAGAAAAAGTGACGGCGGTGTCTTCCAGGCCCGCGTCGGCGGCATAACGAAGGCCAAAAAACCGATTGGTGATCACCGCGTCCGCCTGGCCTTCGGCGACGGCCTTGAAGGCGGTTTCATAGTCCGGTTGTGGCACCGGCTCACCGCGCAGGCCAAAGCCGGCGAGCATCTGGCGATACTCGGTCTCTTGCACCGAGCCGGCGAGCACGGCGACTTTCTTGCCGTCCAGATCCGGCAAGGAGCGGATATTGGCTCCGCGCCGGCTATAGACGTGATTCCAACTGGACAGCACCGGCTCTCGATGAAAGACGTAGATGTCCTCGCGCTCGGGGGTCAAGGCCACGTCCGACATCAGGTCGATCCGGCCCTCTTCCAGCGCGGTCAGGCCTTCCTGCCAGGTGCCGGGCACATACTCGATGCGCCAGCCCTCGGCGTCGGCAATGGCCTGGATGGTATCCACGTAAATGCCGGCGGGCTTCCCATGCTCTGTGACGCCCACTTTCGGAAGGTTCTGGTACAGGCCAACCCGGAGTGTTTGCGTGGCCCAGCCGGAATCGGCCAGGAGCATCAGGCAGCTCAATAAAAGGCCGCGCACGAGGCGTGCAGGGTTCACTAATCGGTTGATGCCTGCAAGCGTGATGGATAGGGTCAGCATGAGGTTCCGGGTTGCGCTCAAAAAAGGAACATTCAATTTAGACTATAGAGCAGAAAGCGGGTCTCTGGTAAGTAAGCGCACACGACAAAAAGAGGCGGCGTGAGTATCGGCGGACGGGTTTGTCGTGGATTTTGATCGTCCGTAAAGAAGCAGACAGCCTGTCTGCGTCCTGAACCAGCCCATCCGTCGGAAGATTTGCCGCGAATTGGGTCCTGCAACGGACATTGATTAGTTTAAGTTCAATCGGTAACCCCTTTTCTCCTTTTACGTTGTTTAACAGGAGGTGCGATTGAACAGCCAGGTGCAGGAACAAGGTCAGCACATCGTCAAAACCATCGCGGAATACAGTGCCGCGGGTCTGGAGCTGCTGGGCATCGGCATCATGCTCGTGCTGGTCGGCTATGCGACGCTCCATGCGTTGATACTTATGGCGCGCCGGCATCACACGGACGAAGTCTTTCATACCTACCGTCACCAACTGGTCAAGGCCATTCTGCTCGGCCTGGAACTGTTGGTGGCGGCGGACATCATCCACACGGTCGCCATTGAACTCACATTCAAAAGCGTTGGGGTGCTTGCGGCGGTGGTGCTTATCAGGACCTTCCTGAGCTTCACCCTTGAAGTCGAGATGAATGGCCGCTGGCCCTGGCAGGAGTCGACGCCGGAGAAGGGCAACGACCAGCGCTAACGCTGGTCGGGTTGTATGGCCGGATATTAAGAGGTCAGATTACCGCGCCTCAATAGGGCGCCGGATGCTCGCGGCGAATCGCCTCAATCCCTTTCAGTACCTCATCGGACAGCGTTACCGAGATCGAATCGATGTTCGTGCGCAACTGCTCCATCTTGGTCGCGCCAATCAGCGTGGAGCTGACAAAGGGCTTGCTGTTGACGAAGGCCAGCGCCATTTGGCAC
>JAEZAA010000265.1 GCA_023430625.1 Pseudomonadota bacterium | reverse complement strand
GTCCACATCGACTCCACGAATGACTCTGGCCACGCCAAACTCCACCTGCCCGCATTGCGGCCATGGGATTCGTCCCTGGGAGAACATTCCGGTCATCAGTTACCTGGCACTGCGCGGGCGCTGCGGCAAGTGCAAAGCGTCGATCTCGCCGCGTTATCCAGCTGTTGAGTTACTAACTGGCATTCTGACGGTCGTGGTGGTCAGCCACTTTGGCGCCAGCTGGCAGAGCTTGTTGGCCTTCATCTTCACGGCTTATCTGATTTCGATGTCTTTCATCGACTTCGATACCCAGTTACTTCCGGACCAACTCACCCTGCCCCTGCTCTGGCTGGGCCTGATCGCGAATAGTTTTGAGCTGTTTACCACCTTGCAGGACGCTGTCTGGGGCGCGGTCTTCGGTTATCTGGCGCTGTGGACGGTGTATCAGCTTTTCAAACTGCTGACGGGCAAGGAAGGCATGGGCTATGGCGATTTCAAGCTGCTGGCCGCCCTGGGCGCCTGGATGGGCTGGCAGGCCTTGCCGACCATTATCCTGCTGTCGTCGCTCGTCGGAGCGATCATCGGCATCAGCCTGATCCTGATTCGGGGCCGTGATCGTCAAGTTCCGATTCCATTTGGTCCCTATCTGGCCATCGCCGGCTGGATTGCGCTGCTGTGGAACCAGGAGATCACCCAGGCCTACCTACAATTCAGTGGCATTGGCCGTTAAAATGCCCGCACGTTCAGCTTCGTGACGGCACCTCCATGGCAACTTCCAAACTCTTCACCGTTGGCCTGACCGGCGGCATCGGTAGTGGCAAAACCGCCGCCTCGCAGCATTTCGAGGCGCTTGGCGTGCCGGTGATCGATGCCGATGTGGTCGCGCGGGAAGTGGTTGAGCCGGGCATGCCGGCGCTGCACCTGATCGCCGAACGCTTTGGCGATGCCATTTTGACCGGCGACGGCCGACTGGACCGAGCCGCCCTGCGGCAGATCGTGTTTGCGGACCCCGCCCAACGACAGTGGCTGGAAAGCCTGCTGCATCCGCTGATCCGGCAACGTACTCAGGATCAACTTACAGCAGCCCTCGGCCCCTACGTGATCCTGGTTTCGCCACTCTTACTGGAAACCGATCAACGCAAGCTGGTGGACCGCGTGTTGCTGATCGACGTGCCCGAGGCACTGCAGATCCAGCGCACCATGCAGCGGGACAACAATTCACAGCAGCAGGTCGAGGCTATCGTTGCCGCACAATCGGCACGCGCGTTCAAACAAGCTCGGGCCGATGATATCATTGTCAACGACCATGACCTGAGCCACCTGCACGCCCAGGTTGAGGCCCAACACCAACGCTATCTGGAGCTTGCGGCCGAGCATCATGAATCAACTTGACGACAGAATCCTAACCGTCAATTGCCCCACCTGCCGCAAGACGGTGGAGTGGATCGAGAGCAACCAGTTCCGCCCATTTTGCAGTGAGCGCTGCAAGCTCATTGATCTGGGGGCCTGGGCTGCGGAGGAATATCGGATTCCTGCCCAGAAACCCGTCCTACCGGATGAGTTTGACGACGATGACCCGGCATTCCACTAGAGACAGGCACAGGCGCAGCGTTCTTCTGCTCCCCTCTTTCACTGGTTACGTCTCACGGCCTCATCGCCGGCCTCTTCAGAGCAAATTGCCGTGCTGAGCACCCTGGCGCTCCTGTTCCTGTTCCAATTTCTTGGCGAACTGCTCCAGCGCGCCAGTGGCATGCCGATTCCGGGGCCGGTACTTGGCATGGTGGGCCTGCTTCTGTTCCTGATCGTTCGTGGACGAGTTGAGGAGTCATGGGCAATTCACAGCGGACACATCCTCCGCCATCTCGGGCTGTTCTACATACCTGCCGGTGCCGGGCTGATGCTGTACGCCGATGTGCTCGCCCAGCAGGGCCTGGCGATTCTGGCCTCGCTGGTGCTGGGGACCATGCTCGCATTTGCGTTTACCGCCAAGCTGATGCAAGTGCTGGTACGTCGCTCGGGCGGGGATAAACCATGACCAATACTCTGGCTGAGATCCTGCCGGTCTCGACTTTTGGCATCCTGCTGACATTGTTCGCCTATCTTGCCGGCCTCTGGCTCTACCGTCGCTCCGGCGGACATGCCGCGTTACAACCGGTCATCACCGGCGTTCTGATTATCATCGGCGTCCTGCTGGTTCTGAACATTCCCTACGAGACCTATTTTGCTAGCGCCGAGATCATCCACACCTTGCTCGGCACCGCCACCGTCGCCCTGGCAATCCCCTTGTACCAGAACCTGGCGCGCATTCGCGCCAACTGGTTGCCGCTTACGGTGACCCTCCTCAGCGGCGGCATCGTGGCGGCACTCACTGCCGTCGGAGTAGGCTGGGTGCTGGGCGCTGACGAACGCATCCTGCTGTCCCTGGCGCCCAAGTCCATCACCACCCCCTTCGCCATTGCCGTATCCGAGATCATTGGCGGTTATCCCGCCCTCAGCGCGGCTTTCGTGATCTTTACCGGCATGGTGGCAGCAATGTGCGCGCCTCCCCTGTTCCGGCTACTGGGTGTGGACAGCCCTGTGGCGCAAGGAACCGCACTTGGCATGATTGGCCATGGCATTGGCACGGCACGTGCTTTTGAATTGGGATCAGAGACGGGCGCCTTTTCCGCATTGTCGATGGGATTGATGGGTGTATACACTTCTTTGTCACTTCCTTGGATCGTGCATGCGTTCTTTTGATCAGGCGCTTTAGACGAACGGTTTCATCCGACAGGTGTAGCATCGCAGTTTATATGTCCGCTGTAGACAACGCAGGCCACCCAACTCATTGGTGCCTGTACCTCTTCCGAGTAACGCCCGCCCCGATTCTGTTGGCGCTGTGGCTGCTCGGCATCGCGCCGTTTGGCTTTGCGGAGGAGCCCGATTGGGTCGAACTACCCATTACGCCTGACGCCTATCAGGAAAACTGGTTGCCGGGCGAACGGGATACCTACACGGGCTGGCTGATCGACCAGCGCACAGCCTGGTCTTATCGGATCGGAAACCTGGGAAGAAACCTGGATAGCTTTTTCGCGGGCGAGGAAGCTCAATGGCGCAGCAATGAAAGCTATATGAAACTCAGCCTCCATAACACCTTTCGCAAAAGTGGCGAGATGGATACGGAGCCCAGAGTCAAGCTCCGGCTGGACCTGCCGGACACGAAGCGAAAATTCCGCCTGATCATCGAAAATGACCCGGAAGAGGATAAGTCCGTTCAGGAGCGGACCCGATATCGCAGTCTCACATCCACAGAGCGTGATCGCTCTGCGACCACGGGCGCAATTCGCTACATGTTCGACGAGCTGGACCAGTGGAAGCTGTCGACGGATCTGGGTATCCGCGCACGCTGGCCGCCGGATCCCTTTGTTCGTGGCCGCGCCTCGCGGGAATGGGAACTGGTCAGCGACTGGAACGCACGCCTGAATCAGCGGGTGTATTACTACGTGGAGGATGGCCTGGGCGAAACCACCGAGCTTTACTTCGAGCGCGGCCTCAGCCCCGATGCCTTGCTTCGGGTTAAATCCGAGGCACAATGGTCACAGCGGGACGCCCGGTTCGAGTTCGCCCAGGTGTTCTCGATTCTGCAGCGAATCAATATGAAGCGAGGCGCCGAATGGCAGATTGGTGTGCTTGGCGAGAGCCAGCCAACGTTCTGGACCACCGCCTATTTCGCTAACGTCACCTATAGGCGCTTGCTGTACAAAGACTGGCTGTTCTATGAAATTACGCCGGAACTGCTGTTTCCGCGAGATGACGACTTCCGCGCCAATCCTTCACTGACCTTTGGCTTGGAAGTGCTGTTCTCAGAGCATTAACACCCGATTTCAAAACACGAGCGCCTAAGTAGTCCATCTTGGAACCACCCCATGCAACAGTCCTCTGACTTACCTGCGACCTCCTATCGCCTCGAACCGATTGGCTATGTGCGCTCCTGCTTCCGCGAGAAATTTGGCACGCCACGCCAGCCAGGTCTGATTGGCAGTGCCACTGGGGAAATCCTGATCCACCCGCCCTATCACACGCCACACGCTTTCACCCAGTTGGAACAGTTCTCCCATATCTGGGTGCTGTTCCTGTTCCATCAGGCCCTACGCGATGAATGGAAGCCCCGAGTACGTCCACCCCGTCTAGGTGGCAACCAGAGCCTGGGGGTGTTCGCCAGCCGTTCGCCGTTTCGCCCCAACAACATTGGTTTGTCCCCCCTGAAGCTGGAAGGGATCGAGTACGGGGAGCGGGAAACACGGCTGCATGTGCGTGGACTGGATCTAGTGGATGGCACGCCGGTACTCGATATCAAGCCCTACCTGCCCTATGTGGACATCATCTCCGACGCCTACGGCGGCTATGCCAGTGAGGCGCCGGCACCACTGCTGCAGGTTGAATTCGAACCCGGGGCCTTGCTGCAACTGGCGTCCTTTCTGGTCCGTCATCCAGAGTTGCGGGAACTGATCATCGAAACCATCGCCGCCGATCCGCGCCCGGCCTATCGGAACCAGCGCAATACGCCTGACAAGCCTGATGCCAACGACAATGAGCGGATTTATGGCGTGCGCCTGCACGACGTCAATGTTCGCTGGCGGGTAGATCAGGGAACCGCCTGGATCATTGCCATTGACCCAGATTCCCCGAGGGGGATTTAAAACAGTCCAGAGAAGGGGCTTAGATCGGACTAGGTCAGCGAGGGAAACTGTGCCGCGTATTGGGCGATCCACTCCTGAGCCGCCTCCTCCGCGCTCAAAGCACGGCCTTCGCGACGCAGGATGTCTGCCTTGTAACTCTCGATATGGCAGATCTGCTCGATCATCCGAGCCGCATAAGCGTCCTGGGCATTCAGAAAACGCACGGCGACATCCCAGCGGCCATTGGCCGGCCGACACCACACCACCTGGCCCGCGATTTCATGGGCGGGTTCTACCAACGCAATGCGCACCGAGACCAATTCGCCCGCAGCAAACGGCTCGGACACACGGCAGCGGAGTCCACCCTGGCTGACGCCGCAACTGCGCCCGCTCGCATGCTCCTCCAGCAGCGCACCCTCTGCCACGGGAAAGCCGTCCAGAGCATCCGCAGCCGGGCTGACTGAAGGATGCCGGTGACGCAACAGTTCAATGGGAATATCGGAAGGATGACGAATGAAAGCGCGCATGCAAAACCCGAAAATAACGTACGTCCCAGTATAGATGACTTTGCCCCGTTGTCCGACGATCCGTCAGCCGGGTGATGTCTAACCCGTCTGCTCCTGAAAGCGGCGTACCAGCTCGCGGATATCGGTTAGCTTGACCGGTTTCGACACGTACTGGTCCATCCCCGCCTCCAGACAACGCTCCCGCTCACCACTGACGGCGCTGGCGGTGAGCGCGACGATGGTACTGTGATGCGTCCCGCCCTCCTCCTCGCGGCGGATTTCCCGCGTGGCCTCATAACCGTCCATGACCGGCATGATGCAGTCCATCAGCACCAGCGGATATCGCTTCTCCCGCCATAAGCGAACGGCCTGCTCGCCATCTTGCGCGCAATCCACCTCGCAGCCGGAACGCTCCAGCATGCGGACCGCCAAGCGCCGATTGACCTCGTCGTCTTCCACCAGCAGGACAGGCAACGCCGCCCGCCTACGCGCGTCCACCTCCCTGGGCGTGACCAGATCAAAACGGGTCACGATTTCACCGGCTTCGGGATTTCTGACGGATAGCACCCGCTGCATGATCGGCTTCAGATACTGCTCCCGCAACAACTTGCCCAGGAATCCGTTGACGCCCACCTGGCGGTAGCGAATCACATCACCCCGCTGAGGGTTCGAGGACAACAGAATCATCCGGGTCTGATGCAACGACGGTGAGGAACGAACGATCTGGCAGAAATCCAGCCCGTCCATGTCCGACATGAAGTCATCCAGCAGGATCAGGTCATAAGGCCGCCCCGTGTCCTGGGACGGTTC
>JAEZAA010000042.1 GCA_023430625.1 Pseudomonadota bacterium | reverse complement strand
TAACTGGTTGGTTCCCTGGATTCTGGAACGCTGACCACTGCGGAAAGAGAGCTTGAGAGTAAGGTATGGCAGCTGAGACGGCTTCATCATCAGAATACATTGTGCATCACCTGCAGAATCTGACTTACGGCAAGCACCCCGAGTTAGGTTGGAAATTTGCGGAAAACGCCCAGGAAGTACAATCCATGGGCTTCATGGCAATCCACGTCGACACCATGTTTTTCTCTCTGCTGAGCGGAATCATCTTCCTGCTGATTTTCGGCATGGTCGCCCGCCGTGTCACCTCCGGCGTTCCTACCGGTTTCCAGAATTTCGTAGAAGTCATCATCGAGTTCATCGAAGGCGTCGTGCGTGATACCTTCCATGGCCGTAACCCCATGATCGGGCCGCTGGCGCTGACTCTGTTCGTGTGGGTTTTCCTGATGAACAGTCTCAAGTGGCTGCCGGTCGATTTGGTACCTGGCCTGGCGCACGCTGCTGGCATTGATTATCTGAAGATTGTGCCCACGGCCGACCCCAATGGTACCTTTGGTCTGTCCATCGGCGTCTTCATCCTGATGATTTACTACAGCATCAAGGTCAAGGGCCCTGTCGGCTTCACTAAGGAGCTGACCCTGCACCCGTTCAACCACTGGGCGCTGATTCCCTTTAACCTGTTCCTGGAAATCCTGGGCCTGTTGACCAAGCCGCTCAGCCTGGCGCTGCGACTCTTCGGTAACATGTATGCCGGCGAAGTTGTCTTCATCCTGATCGCCCTGCTGCCATTCTGGATCCAATGGACGCTGAACGTGCCCTGGGCTATCTTCCATATCCTCGTCATCCCGCTGCAGGCTTTCATCATCACGGTACTGAGCGTGGTGTATCTGAGCGCAGCCCACGAGGATCACTGAGCACAGGCTCTTTAGAACAGATAAACCATTTAGAACAGATAAACGATTTCAGAACACGCAAACGATTTTTTGATATCTCTTTAACTAACCGTTGAACTTTAGGAGTCGCTATGGAACTCGTCTACATCGCTGCTAGCATCATGATCGGTCTGGGTGCCCTGGGTACTGGTATCGGCTTCGCGCTGCTGGGTGGCAAACTGCTCGAAGCTACCGCACGTCAGCCCGAACTGGCTCCCCAGCTGCAAACCAAGACCTTCCTGATGGCGGGTCTGTTGGACGCCGTGCCGATGATCGGCGTTGGTATCTCGATGTACCTGATCTTCGTCGTCGCTGGTTAATTAAACGGCCGCCGGTTAACGAGACGTTTCCATCGGGCGCCGCAGGCGCCCGAATCTCGCTTTCCGGACGTAACGACAACGCAGGAGGTACATCCCCGTGAACATTAATTTAACGTTGATCGGGCAAGGCATTGCCTTCGCAATTTTCGTCCTCTTCACCATGAAGTTCGTATGGCCTCCCATCGTGAATGCCATGCGTGAACGGGAAAAGAAAATTGCAGATGGTTTGGCTGCCGCGGATCGCGCTTCCCGCGATCTGAACCTGGCGCAGGAAAAAGCAGCCGATGAGCTTCGCGCTGCCAAGAACCAGGCTGCCGAGATCATCGAGGCCGCTAACAAGCGTTCGAACCAGATCGTGGAAGAAGCCAAGACCCAGGCCCGTGCGGAAGGCGAGCGTCTGCTGGCGTCGGCCAAGGCTGAAATTGAGCAGGAACGTAACCGCGCCAAGGAAACCCTGCGGGCAGAGATTGCCACGCTGGCCGTCGTTGGTGCCGAGAAAATCCTGGAAACCTCGATTGACCAAACGGCTCACAGCGAGTTCTTGGACAAGCTGGCCGCCCAGTTATAAGCGAGGTTGAATCATGGCAGAACTGACGACTTTGGCACGGCCTTACGCGAAGGCGGCATTTGAGACGGCTCAGGCTCACAACGAGCTGGGAGCTTGGTCGCAAATGCTGGCCATCACGACGATGGTGGCACAGAACGAGCAGGTCAAGGCCCTGTTGAGCCACCCCTCCATTAAGGATGACGTGAAGGCGCAGGCCTTCATTGACGTCTGTGGAGAGTTCTTATCGGAAGCGGGGAAGAATTTCATCCGCCTGCTGGCCGAGAACAAGCGTTTGAGCCTCTTACCAGAGATTTCGGTGCTGTTTGAGGAGTTGAAGGCGCAACAGGAATCCACCGTTCAGGTCACGGTCGAAACCGCGTTCGAGTTGACCCCAGCGCAACGGGACAACCTCATCAAGACGCTGCACGCTAAGTTACAGCGCAGCATCAACATGGACACGGTGATCAACAAGTCTCTGCTGGGTGGCGTGATCATTCGCGCCGAAGACCTCGTCATTGATGCCTCTGTGCGTGGAAGAATCGCGAAGTTGGCCGAGGCTTTACATTCCTGATCTGATTTAATGGTTTGAGGACAAAGGCATGCAGCAACTGAATCCATCTGAGATCAGTGAAATCATCAAAAAGCGCATTGAGAGTCTCAATGTCACCGCCGACGCCCGTACTGAAGGTACGATTGTCAGCGTGTCTGATGGTATTGTGCTGATCCACGGTCTCGCCGACGTAATGTACGGTGAGATGCTCGAATTTGACGGCGGCGTTTACGGCTTGGCCCTGAACCTGGAGCGTGACTCCGTGGGTGCAGTGGTACTGGGTGATTACCAGTCGCTGGCAGAAGGTAAAAAGGTCCGTTGTACCGGACGCATCCTGGAAGTACCGGTTGGTCCGGAACTGCTGGGTCGCGTGGTCGACACCCTGGGTAACCCGATTGACGGCAAAGGCCCGATCGACGCCAAGCTGACCGATCCGCTGGAGAAGGTCGCGCCGGGCGTTATTGCCCGTCAATCCGTTGACCAGCCGGTTCAGACTGGCTACAAGTCCGTCGACGCCATGATCCCCATCGGCCGCGGCCAGCGGGAGCTGATCATCGGTGACCGTCAGACCGGTAAAACGGCACTGGCGATCGACGCGATCATTGCCCAGAAGAACTCTGGCATCAAGTGTATCTACGTGGCCATCGGCCAGAAGCAATCCACCATCGCCAACGTGGTGCGCAAGCTCGAAGAGCACGGCGCCATGGACCACACCATTGTGGTTGCGGCCGGTGCGGCGGATCCTGCGTCCATGCAGTACCTGGCGCCCTACGCCGGTTGTACCATGGGTGAATACTTCCGTGACCGCGGCGAAGATGCGCTGATCATTTATGACGACTTGACCAAGCAGGCTTGGGCTTACCGTCAGATCTCCCTGTTGCTGCGTCGTCCGCCCGGACGCGAAGCCTATCCCGGGGACGTGTTCTATCTGCACTCCCGTCTGCTGGAGCGCGCTGCGCGCGTCAACGCCGACTACGTGGAGAAGTTCACCAACGGTGAAGTCAAAGGCAAGACCGGCTCTCTGACCGCTCTGCCGCTGATCGAAACCCAGGCGGGTGACGTATCTGCGTTCGTACCGACCAACGTGATCTCCATCACCGACGGTCAGATCTTCCTGGAGAGCAACCTGTTCAACGCCGGTATCCGTCCTGCGGTGAACGCCGGTATCTCGGTATCCCGGGTTGGTGGTGCGGCACAGACCAAGGTCATCAAGAAGCTGTCTGGTGGTATCCGTACCGCGCTGGCCCAGTACCGTGAACTGGCGGCGTTTGCCCAGTTTGCCTCGGATCTGGACGATGCCACGCGGAAGCAGTTGGAGCACGGTCAGCGTGTTACCGAACTGATGAAGCAGAAGCAGTATTCGCCTTACAGCGTTGCTGACATGGCGGTCGTACTGTACGCGGCGAACGAAGGTTTGCTCGACGACGTGGAAGTCAAGAAGATCGTTGATTTCGAAGCGGCCCTGATTGCCTATGTGCGTTCCGAGCACGCGGCACTGATGGCCAAGATCAACGAGAAGGGCGACTACAACGACGAGATCGCCAACGGCATCAAAACGGCCATCGAGAAGTTCAAGGCGACCCAAGCTTACTAATGACCAGAGGGCCCGGCAATGCCGGGCCTTTGCCGGACATTGGAGCGAGAGCTAGCGCCGCTGGTCGAGTAGTTTGACCCAGGCGCGCACCTAGCTTGTTTAAGGGGCAAAAGTACCTTTTTCATGGGGCAAAAGTTAAATGGCCGTCGGAAAAGAGATACGTACCAAGATTGGTAGCATCAAGAGCACGCAGAAAATTACCAGCGCGATGGAAATGGTCGCCGCCAGTAAAATGCGTAAGGCTCAAGATCGCATGGCAATCGGCCGACCCTACGCGGAACGTATTCGCGATGTGGTTAGTCACGTTGCGACTGCCAATCCGGAATACCGCCACGTGTATCTGCAGGAGCGCGAAGTCAAGCGTGTCGGTTATATCGTGGTGTCCACGGATCGCGGTCTGTGCGGTGGCTTGAACATCAACCTGTTCAAGCGCGTCATGCTCGAGATGCGGGACTGGAAAAGCAAAGGCGTGGAGATTGAGATCTGCGCCATTGGGCAGAAAGCCGTCAACTTCTTCCGCAACTACGGCGGTAATGTAGTGGCTGCGCTGTCTCACCTGGGTGACCAACCGTCCGCCAGCAAGTTGATCGGCTCGGTCAAGGTCATGTTGGACGCATTCGAAGCGGGCCGCATCGACCAGCTGTATCTGGTGCATAACCGCTTTATCAACACCATGACGCAGAAGCCGGACACGATCCAGTTACTGCCGTTGGAGCCGACGCAGGATGAGACGATCGCCAAGCGTCAGTGGGACTACCTCTATGAACCCGATGCCCAGCCTTTGCTGGATGCGTTGCTGACGCGGTTTATCGAGTCCGTGGTTTACCAGGGTGTGGTGGAGAACAATGCCTGTGAACAGGCGGCGCGAATGGTTGCCATGAAGAGTGCGACCGACAACGCGGGCTCCATCATCAAGGAGCTGCAGTTGGTGTACAACAAGGCGCGCCAGGCGGCTATCACCCAGGAAATCTCCGAGATCGTCAGCGGCGCTGCGGCGGTCTAAGCGGCAGAGCAGAATTCTAGATTAATGAGGAACCGAGAATGAGTAGCGGACGTATCGTTCAAATCATTGGCGCGGTTATCGACGTAGAGTTCCCGCGGGAGTCTGTTCCCAAGGTCTACGACGCGCTGAAAGTCGAGGGTGGCATCACCACTCTGGAAGTTCAACAGCAGCTGGGCGATGGCGTGGTTCGTACCATTGCCATGGGCAGCACCGAAGGACTGCGTCGGGGTCTGAACGTAGACAACACCAACGCGCCGATTTCCGTGCCAGTGGGTAAAGAAACCCTGGGCCGGATCATGGACGTTCTCGGTAACCCGATTGACGAAGCCGGCCCTATCGGTGAGCAGGAACGCGCTCCGATCCACCGCAAGGCACCGACTTATGCCGACCAATCTGGCGGTACCGAACTGCTGGAAACCGGCATCAAGGTAATCGACCTGGTTTGCCCATTCGCCAAGGGTGGTAAGGTTGGTCTGTTCGGTGGTGCCGGTGTAGGCAAGACCGTAAACATGATGGAGCTGATCCGTAACATCGCGATCGAGCACAGCGGTTATTCCGTGTTTGCCGGCGTGGGTGAGCGGACTCGTGAAGGAAACGACTTCTACCACGAGATGAAAGACTCCAACGTATTGGACAAAGTTGCTCTGGTTTACGGCCAGATGAACGAGCCCCCTGGAAACCGTCTGCGTGTGGCCCTGACCGGCCTGACCATGGCAGAGAAATTCCGGGACGAAGGCCGCGACGTTCTGTTGTTCGTCGACAACATCTACCGTTACACCCTGGCGGGTACCGAAGTATCGGCACTGCTAGGCCGGATGCCTTCCGCAGTAGGTTATCAGCCCACGCTGGCTGAAGAGATGGGCGTTCTGCAAGAGCGGATCACCTCGACCAAGACTGGTTCCATTACTTCCATCCAGGCGGTATACGTACCGGCGGACGACTTGACCGACCCGTCTCCCGCAACGACCTTCGCCCACTTGGACGCGACCGTTGTGTTGAGCCGTGACATCGCAGCCAAGGGTATCTACCCGGCCATCGACCCGCTGGATTCCACCAGCCGTCAGCTGGACCCGCTGGTCATCGGCCAGGAGCACTACGACGTTGCCCGTGGCGTTCAGAGCGTTCTGCAGCGCTACAAGGAGCTGAAGGACATCATCGCGATTCTGGGTATGGACGAGCTGTCAGAAGACGACAAGCTGACCGTATACCGCGCGCGTAAGATCGAGCGCTTCCTGTCCCAGCCGTTCTTCGTGGCCGAGGTCTTCACCGGCTCACCAGGTAAGTACGTGTCTCTGAAGGAAACCATCCGTGGCTTCCAGGGCATTCTGAACGGTGAGTACGACAGCCTCCCGGAACAGGCCTTCTACATGGTTGGTTCCATCGACGAAGCGCTGGAAAAAGCCAAGAAACTGGCTGCCAAGTAAGAAGTTGCCACCGAGTCCGTCCGAATTGGGAGAATCCGGTTCGGTCGGCTGCGGTGGCGCGCCGGTGCTGATGCGCCGGTGACAGATTCCTGTGGAAGAACCGACGCAGTCCATGACCCAGAGAGGGTGGTGAACGGCGTCAAGAGGCGACGACATGGCTATGACAGTGCATTGCAATATTGTCAGTGCGGAAGAGCAGATCTTCTCCGGCCTGGTGGAAATGGTGATTGCAGCAGGCTCCGAGGGCGACCTGGGGATTACGCCGGGGCACGCGCCCTTGCTGACTTCCCTGAAGCCGGGTCCGGTGCGCGTCATCAAGCAGGGTGGCGGCGAGGAAATTTACTACGTGTCTGGCGGCTTCCTGGAAGTTCAGCCGAACGTGGTGACGGTGCTGTCCGATACCGCGCTACGCGCGGGCGATATGGACGAGGCCGCGGCGTTGGAAGCCAAGCGAGAAGCCGAAAAGGCGCTGGCCAATCAGAGCGGCGACTTCGACTATTCCCGTGCGGCGGCCGAACTGGCCGAAGCAGTGGCCCAGCTGCGGACGATCCAGCAGCTGCGCAGCAAGATCCGCAAGTAATACGAAGTGCGAGAGGGAAGGCGATGCCTTCCCTTTCTGTTGTGGTTTGAGTTCGTGTAGGAACTCGCGCCGGACCCAGTGCCTCACCAAGCCCGTCAGCTGCTTTCTCTCCTCCACAAGCCAAACCTCTCGTTGTACCCGACTCCTGTCTGTAAGATTAATTGCAACAAAGCATCGCGTTTCGGGTTGATGCGGTGATAACGACAGGTTGTATTCGCCTCGAACCGTTTCGCCGTTCTTGTGAGCAGGCCAACGGTGTCGTTGGAAGGTCAAGGAAGCAAGTTATGAGTATTGATGTCCTGATCCTGGCCGCCGGGCAGGGATCGCGCATGAAGTCGGCGCTGCCAAAGGTTTTGCATCGTCTGGCCGGCAAGCCGTTGGCGCAGCATGTGGTCGACCGGGCACAGGCCCTGGAGGCCGACCGAGTCCATCTGGTGATTGGCCATGGCGCGGAGCAGGTCCGATCCGGCCTGACAGGCGACAACCTGGTCTGGGCCGTACAGGAACAGCAATTGGGAACCGGTCATGCCGTCGCGCAGGCTCTGCCCAACATACCGGATGCCACCACGGTCCTGATTCTGTATGGCGATGTCCCCCTGACCCGTGAACAAACCCTGCGTGATCTGCTGGCGGTTGCGGCCAGTGGTAAGCTGGGGCTGATCACGGTACGCCTTGCCAACCCGACCGGTTACGGCCGCATTGTGCGTAACGCGCAAGGCCAGATTCAGGCCATCGTCGAGCACAAGGATGCCAACGCCGAACAACTGGCGATCGACGAAGTAAATACCGGCATCATGGCCGTGTCGTCGGATCTCTTGAAACGTTGGTTGCCCAAGCTTTCCAACAGTAACGCGCAGGGCGAGTATTACCTCACGGACATCATCGCCATGGCGGTACAGGATGAGGTGGCGGTTGCTGCCGTGCATCCCGGCTGCGAAGAGGAAGTCATGGGCGTCAACAACCGCCTGCAACTGGCAGAACTTGAACGTTGGTTCCAGCGCCAGGAAGCGGAGCGCCTGATGACGGCGGGGGTAACCCTGGCCGATCCGGCGCGCATCGACGTGCGCGGCACACTGAGCTGTGGCCAGGACGTGGAGATCGACGTCAACGTGGTGTTCGAGGGCGAGGTGTCGATTGCGTCCGGTGTCCGGATCGGGCCCAATTGCGTCATTCGCAACAGCCGGATCGAAGCCGGTGCCGAAGTGCTGGCCAATTGCGTCATTGAGGATGCGGTTATTGGCCCACAAGCTCATGTAGGGCCTTTCGCCCGAATCCGTCCTGGTACGGTTCTGGCAGAGTCCGCCAAAGTGGGTAATTTCGTTGAAACCAAGAATGCCAAGGTGGGCAAGGGCAGTAAGATCAATCACCTGAGCTATGTCGGTGATGCGGAGCTCGGCGTCGACGTCAATGTGGGCGCGGGCACCATCACCTGTAACTATGATGGTGTCAATAAGCACAAAACGATCATTGGCAATGGCGCCTTTGTCGGTTCCAATACGGCTCTGGTGGCGCCCGTAACCCTCGGCGAGGGTGCAACGGTGGGAGCAGGGTCTACTATTACCAAGGATGTGGCGGCGGAGCAGCTCGCGGTTGCCCGTGGCCAGCAACGCAATATTAGCGGCTGGCAGCGTCCCACCAAGAAGAAGTCATGAGTGACCTGCCAGTGTGCTGGCAGGACCAGTTTGAATTGAAACGCTTATCAGCATAGGAATCCCAACATGTGTGGCATTGTAGGCGCAGTCGCGCAAAGGGAAGTATCGGCAATACTCTTGGAAGGACTCAAGCGACTGGAGTATCGGGGCTACGATTCTGCCGGCATGGCAGTCATCGCACCGGAAGGACGCCTGGGCCGGGCCCGCGAAGTGGGGAAAGTCGCGGCTCTGGGCTCGTTCATCGATAAATCCCCGCTGCCGGGCCGGATTGGCATCGCCCATACCCGCTGGGCCACACATGGCAAACCCAGTGTGACCAACGCCCATCCCCATATGTCCGGGGATGAACTGGCCGTCGTCCACAACGGCATCATCGAGAATTACGAAGAGCTGCGCGAGGAACTGAAGCAGAAGGGTTACGTCTTCACCTCGGAAACCGACAGTGAAGTAGTCGGCCACCTGCTGGATACCTACCTCAAGCAGGGCAAGGATCTTCTGGGTGCCCTGCAGCAGGCCGTCACCCGGCTGCATGGCGCCTTTGCCTTGGGCGTTGTGCATTCCGCTGACCCGAATCGCATCGTTTGTGCTCGTGAAGGCAGCCCGCTGGTGATCGGCGTGGGCATCGGTGAAAACTTTATTTCGTCTGACCAATTGGCGCTGTTGCCGGTGACCGACCGTTTCCTGTTTCTGGAAGAAGGCGATGTGGCCGAAGTCACGCTGGAAAGCATCCGCGTCTGGAACAAACAGGGCGAGCCGGTAGAGCGGGCGATCACGCGTTTTGAACACAGCCTTGAGGCGACCGAGAAAGGCGAGTTCCGCCATTTCATGCTCAAGGAAATTTACGAGCAGCCCCGGGTGGTGAAAGCCACCATGGAAGGCCGTCTCAGTGACAGCCGCGTGCTGGAGCAGGCGCTTGGCACCCAGGCCAAGGAGATCCTCGATGGCGTGGGTTGCGTGCAGATCGTGGCCTGCGGCACCAGTTACCATGCCGGCATGGTGGCCCGTTACTGGATCGAGGAGCTGGCGGGGATTCCCTGCCAGGTCGAGGTGGCGAGCGAGTACCGCTACCGCAAGCACGTGGTGCAGAAGGATTGCCTGTTCGTCACCATCTCCCAGTCCGGCGAAACCGCCGACACCTTGGCCGCACTGCGTCAGGCCAAGCAGGCCGGTTTCAAGGCGGCGCTGGCCATCTGTAACGTGCCGGGCAGTTCCCTGGTGCGGGAATCGGATCTGGTGATCATGACCCAGGCCGGTCCGGAAATCGGTGTGGCTTCCACCAAGGCCTTCACCACGCAGCTGGTGGCGCTGTTGATCGTGACGCTGGCCCTGGCACGGCGTACCGGTCTGAGTGCTGAGAAGGAAGCGGAAATCGTCGGTGCCATGAAGCAGTTGCCTGGCCTGTTGCAGCAGAGCCTGGATCTCGACCCGGTGATCGAAAAGCTTTCCGAGCGCTTCGTCGACAAGCACCACAGCCTGTTCCTGGGCCGTGGCTCGCTGTGTCCGGTGGCGATGGAAGGCGCGCTCAAGCTGAAAGAGATTTCCTACATCCACGCGGAAGCCTATCCGGCTGGGGAGCTCAAGCATGGCCCGTTGGCGCTGGTGGATGCGGACATGCCGGTCATTACCGTCGCGCCCCACAACGAGCTGCTGGAGAAACTGAAGTCCAACCTGCAGGAAGTCCGGGCCCGCGGCGGCGAGCTTTACGTGTTCGCCGACAAAGAAGCCAAGATGCAGGAAGAGGACGGCGTGCACATTATCCCGGTACCTCGCATTCACGAGATCCTGGCGCCGATCCTGTACACGGTGCCGCTGCAGTTGCTGTCCTACCATGTGGCGGTACTGAAGGGTACGGATGTGGACCAGCCCCGTAACCTGGCGAAGTCGGTGACGGTGGAATAGGTCAAGTCACCTTTACTGGATTAAAAACGCCCTCCTCTGGAGGGCGTTTTCATTTTGGTTCCACGCCGTCGCCTTATATCTCTGCCATTCTATCCAAGCCACTGACGCCAGCGCGAAGGTTTCAACCTGAAAAGCGTGAGTCATACGAAGGATGTTCATCTACTTTACAGGGATGATCAAAATGCCACTGTCGCCAAACCTGCGGCGTCCGATACTGTCCTCTGCCCACCAACAGAATATGCATCGACTAACTTTTGCGTGGGATCCCAACATAAACACTGACCAAGTCGTTCATATTTGTCGGTGAACTTTACAGGCGTAGCTGTCACGGATTCCGTCTTGCCGCTAACCAGCTAATAGGCGAGAAGAAACGATGATTGGCCCGGTACGTGCTAAGACCAACCTCGACTTCGATGCGCTCGATTCAGAGTTAGCCATTGACGGCGTTAGATCAAGTACAACAGACCGACAATTCAATGGAATGGAGAACACCCATGAGAAGCTTCCAAGCTTTAGTTTGTGGATTGGCCCTGGCAGTGGGAGCAGGGGCGGCTCAGGCTGCCATCATCGATTTTACCGCCGCTACCTGGCGGGACACGCTCGCCGGTGACACCGCATCCTCCAAGACCAGAACCTTCGGTGATCTGGATGTCACCATCCGTGCCTGGGACGCGGGTGACGAGGCCAACCTGACCTTTACGCGCTTTGACGGCGCGTCCACCGCGCCCTGCGGATCGTTGCTGGCCTGTTCCGCCGATGGTGCCGGCATCGGTGACGATCAGGTGTCGTTCGGCGTCGGCAATAAGGAAGACGTTGAGCGCCTGGAAGTGATCTTCTCCAGAGCCCTGGACATCACGAATTTCCATTTCCTGGACCTGCATCCAGCCGGCTACCGCTCCAACACCCAGGTGGAAAAAGCCCAGTGGCAGATCAATGGCCAGGTCGGCGGTGATACCTTCGATGGCTATCACGTGAGTGGTTATGCGGTGACGGGTGAGCTCGGTTATTTTGGCGTGACCAAGGTGGAATTCTACGCCGATACCGCCCGCACGCCGTCTTCCAGAAACACCGATTTTGCGCTGGCCGGTATCGAATACCTGGCAAGCGCGGTCTCGGTTCCAGAACCGGCGACGCTGGGTCTGCTCGGGCTCGGACTGCTTGGTTTGCGTCGAAAGCTTAAGTAAGTCTCGCAAGTAGCGGATGCCGGCAAACCGGGAACCC
>JAEZAA010000261.1 GCA_023430625.1 Pseudomonadota bacterium | reverse complement strand
TTCGTAGCTGACGCCGGCGCCGAGGGTGGTGCCGGAGAAGGCGCTAAGTTCCTTGTCCCGCGCCAGGTGGGTCTGGGAGTTCGGGTAGGCAAACAGGTCGCTGTAGAAATCCGCCTGGCCCTGGGTGTAATAGCGCACCCGCCCGCTCCAGGTCCAATGGCCGACCGGATGCACGTAGCCCACATCAAAGGTGTGGGCGTCGATGCCCCAGCTGTCGCTGAAATAGCGGTACTCGCCCCGCAGGGACGCCCGGTACGGCAGGTAATAGAGCGCGCGGGTGGCCAGCGCCACGCTGGTGCGGGTTTCCGGGTACTGTTCGGGCTGGTAGAGGTAACGGGTTGGATCCTGGGGATCGAGATAGCGGTTCTGGCGGTAGGGATTCTCCAGAAAGCCTTCGTCGGTGATGGCTTCCAGATCGAACCCCAGCAGGCTGTTCTTGGTCAGCACCTGGGATAGGCCGATGCGGTAGTTCTGGCGCTCGGCGTCTTCGGAGAAGTTCTTGTTGCCCACCTGCCCCACTTCGTCGGCGCCCCGGGCATAGCCCATGGTGAGGGTGGTGAGGCCGCCGAAGAACTCCTGGCGCACGGAGAAATGAAGGGTGTTGGCTTCGTAATCGTTCTCGGAGCTGGTGGTGTAGCCCAGGCTCAGGATGGCGCTGTCGTGCAGGTAATCCATGCCGACCGAGATTTCCTCGCGCTCCTCGGTGTATTCGCTGGCGGTGGCCAGCACGTCCACCGAGGCGGCGGACACGGAGTCCACGTAATACTGCCCGCTCAGCGACACCTGGCTACCGGCGCTCTTGCGCACCAGCACCGAGGGGCCGTCGATCACCATGCCGCCGCCGTCGTAGCGGTGGTACAGTACATCGACGTTGTCGGCCGGCAGGGTCGCGGCCTGGGCGGAGAGCAGCAGGCTCCACCCCAGCAGCAGGCGCCAGCCCAGCAACAAACATTGACGCCTCCGGTTAATTACAGCCACAGCCGCCCCCTGCTCCGCCTTCGGCGCCACGGGCGGATTCCCGTGCCTGATAGACGTGGTGCATGTAGCTGTCGGCGCTGCCGTGGCGGCTCAGGCTCATGATGGGATCGGCCAGGCGGTCGCGCTCATAGGGCTTCACCCAGGGCTTGATATCGGCGCAGCCGCTCACACCCAACACCAGAATCAACCCCACACCCAGCCACCCGTTTCGCATCTTCATGGCTTACTCGCGCACCAACTGTTTGACCTGCTGCACGTAGGATTCCTCGAATCCCGGCTGATAGCCCCGGTGCATGAAGCGGCGGGTGCCGTCGCGGTCGATCATCACCGTATAGGGCATGGAATCCACGCCGTAGAGTTCGCTGACCTTGCTCTGGCTGTCGTAGAGCACCGGGAAGTTCACCGGCACCGTCTGCAGAAAGCGGTCGGCCTCGGCGGATTGTTCATCCACGTTGACCGCCAGCACGGTGAAGCCCAGGTCTTTGTACTTGGCGTGGATTTCATCCATGATCGGCATTTCCTGGCGGCAGGGACCGCACCAGGAGGCCCAGAAATTCAGCATCACCACCTGGCCGCGAAAGTCCTCCAGCCGCAGGTTCTCGCCCCGCTTGCTCTTAAGGGTGAAATCCGGGGCTAGGCCACTGACCGCGTAGGCCAGGGCCAGGGCGGAACAGGCGGCGAGCGCGATGCCCGCAATAACTTGCTTCATGAGTTTTGGCATGGTGTATGGCTCCTTCTCGCCGCTCTGATTCATGTCGTTAGAAAAACCGGGGCAATTAGAAAAACAGAGACAGGCCGGTGCTCAGCTCGGTGTTCACCGCCGTCTTGTCCTCGCCCAGAATGTCGATGTCGTAGCGGTGCTGACGCACCGTCAGGTGCAGTGCCAGGCTGTCCGTCAGCAGCACCTGGTATCCGGCGCCCAGGTTGTAGGTAAAGCGGTTGTCGCCGGCGAATTCGGTGGCGCCGGCGCCGGCCACCAGATAGAAATTGGTGTTGAAGGCATAGCCCGCGATAAAGGCCTCGCCCGGCAGCAGGTTGTAGCCGATGTTGAGGTTGTAGAAGCGGTAATCCCGGTCCTCGTCGGGCAGCAGCTCAACGGCGCCGGCCAGTTTCTCGAAGCTGGTCTTGCCGCCGTCCGCCATGCCGTAGTTGGCCTCCAGGAAAAACGACTCGCTCAGGTGGTAGGCCAACCGGCCGCCCCACACCAGCGACGACTCGAAATCCTCGATGCCGATGGTGCCGACGAAGGCCCCGATCTCGAAGTTCTCGGTGTCGATCAGGGCCTCATCCACCGGCTGCGGTTTCAGATTGGGCTCCATCAAGGGCGCCGCCGACTCCGCCGCCCAGGCGGGAATCGCCCAGACCTGCATGACCCAAACCAAAGGCAGGCCGGCGCGGGCCAGATTCAGAAAAATACGCTGAGTCCCAGTTTCCATTCGGTCGCTTCTTCGTTGGTTTCCCGGTTGGTGAAGACCTTGTAGTCCTTCACCTCGATCCGGGCAAAATAGTGGTCGGTCAAATAAATCCGCAGCCCCAGGCCCACATGGGCCGCCGTGTGATCGCGGCTGTCCGGCTCGGCCAGGGTGGCTTTGGGATCGATGAACAGCTGGCCCACGCCCAGGGTAAAAAACGGCGAAACCCGCCACTGGGGAAACGGCTGATGGAGCAGACTGGCGTTGACCATCAGGGTTTCCGCGGCATCGCTCAGGGCCTGGGAGCCGGAGACTTCGGCCGCGATATTGGCCGTCATCCAGTAGCCCGCGTACAGGGACGTGACCGCCGCGCGGTCGAACTCGCCGAACATCAGGCCCGCTTCCCAACTGCGCTGGTTGAAATCGTCAAACCGGGGCGCCGCCAGCTGCACCGGCTGGCCGTCGCCGTCACGGGTCTGGTTCAGGTCCGCCACATGCACCCAGCCTTCCCGGCCCCGACTGTCGCGCACCTTGAGCCACTGGGTCTTGCGTAACAGCAGTTCCAGCCATTCACCCTGTTCGCTGACCCGGACCACCGGATGGCCGGACGTGGGGCCGCTGCGCCATTCCAGATACGGCACGGCGACCTGCACCCGGGGCTGCGGCTCCGCGCTGGACCACCAGCTTCCGCTCCACCAGTTCTCACTCCACCAGCCGCCGTCCGCCTCAGCCTCGTCCGCCATAAGGGGCGCGCACAGCAGCCAGCCCGTCAATAGCAGGCTCAGGCGGGCGATCTGTTTAAAGTCCTGCTGCATCAATCGGCCGGCGCGTCGAAGGGGTTGTTGAAATACTGGCCGCCCAGGTCGAGCCACTCCGAGATCAGCCGCAGTTCCGCGGCGCTGAGATAGCCCGCGTGACTGCCGCCGTCCCGAAAGCGGTTCATAAACCGGCTGCTGACCCGGGCGCCTGCGGTGCTCATGGCGGCTGGCACATTCACCGTGGTGAAAATGGGCTGGGGATTGCCGTCGGCATCCAGGATCAATTCGCCGTCTTCGTCGCGCTGGAATTCACCGGTGTCGATCAGCCGGTCGATCAGGGCGCCATTGAGCAGTTCCAATTCGTTGTCGTTGAACAACAGCTCCCGGTAGGACAGGAAATGGTTGGGGTTGTCCGGCGAGATGCCGTCGCTCAGATCCAGCTGACCGGCGGGGATCTGGACGGTGCCGAGCGCATCGGTTGGGGTATGGCACGCGGTGCAGGTGCGGTCTTCCACCAGCGTCACGCCATCGGTGTCCAGCACCTGACGATCCAAGCCCCACA